>JAOZNZ010000455.1 GCA_029933535.1 bacterium
CAGTATTCAGCAATAAGATGTCGCAGCGAATAATTATCCGGTAGATTGTCGGTATAAGGCAAGTGAAGATTGTAATATCTATAATCGTAACGATAAATTTTGAACCAGTAATCCTGATCCTTAAGCGGCCTGTCAATATCCACATTATCTCGCAATGGAATTTCTTCCGGACTGTACATTTTAAGAAATTCTTCGGGAGCGTCCGACAGGGGACAATGGGGAACAGAAATATTGTAATAAAGAAAAAAAGGATTTTCTTCAGTTTTCTGTGTTGCTAAAAATTTTTCTACACGCTCAGCTTCAAAATCTACGCTGTAGCCCGGCGGAACAAATTCCGGTCCGCCATTTTCTGTGAAACATTGACCCGTGTGGCAGTGATGAACACGTGGAATCAAATAATTATCGAATCCAATATCATCGGGCCAGGAGTGAATATGCCATTTGCCGATTACTGAAGTTTGGTATCCATGGTCACGTAAAATTTCTACAAGTGTAGGGGATTTTAAATGCGGTCGTCCGGCATCCGGATATTCAGGCATGTCGAATTTTCCCGGTCGGGAGGGATAAGCGACATTGCTGACTCCACCCGTGCAAGTGCGGTTATGTTGGCCGGAAAGAAGAACTGAACGCGCTGCCATGCAAACCGGGTAGTTTGTGACGGCGGTTTCAAACCGGGCGCCATTCGATGCAAGGCGGTCTAAATTGGGTGTTTGGACAACTGAGTTACCATAGCACCCAACTTCGAAAGCTCGAAGTTGATCACAGGTGCAAATAATGATGTTCGAACGTTTTTTCACAATATTTTATTTTTAAGTAAAGCTAAAATCATAACAAAAAATGTGGTCGGTTCCGGTATAGCAGGATTACGAACCGCGAAGATATCGTATCGGAATTCTGACCATAAAGCTTCATTAGTTGTTATCAATTGAATATCAGCGTGAGAAGAATTTGTTAGAAATTCAGATGGAATAATAAACTCATCGTCTATCCACTTCGTGGCATACTGATTGTAACCTGCAAGCAGCCATTGACCGGCAAAACGTCCATTGACTTCAACATTAACCGTTTGATTTGTAAAAGAATGGTCGGATCGTCTTCTAATCAGTAAAGCTTCAGAATTTGGAATCACGGCAACACGAAATTTTGAAAAAGAATTGTGAACGCATCCTGTATCGCTAATCATGATGTTACTGTCATCACCTTCATAAGAACTTGTCATAGAATAACTAATGGAATTACCTCCGTTTGTATACAAATGAGCTGTTTCTGAAGCAGGTGTTCCAATGTCAATGCTGTCAATAAAAGCCAGATAGCTTATGCCGGGTTTTCCATACCAGAAAGAAACACTCGAATATTCCGCGTTCCAATTGTTATCAGGTCCGTACTCTATACCGGCTCTGATTGACGAGCGAAAAGGGATAGTATCCGGCCAATGAAGCCGATAGCAAGCTGTCCAATCCTGACCATCAGGAACTTTATGATTTGGATTACCATGAGTTGGCAAAGAAAAAATTCCCTGATTGAAATACCAGCCGCCGTTATAATAATCTTCTGTTCCGGTACCATATATAGCAGGAGTTTTATTACCGTCAATGTAAAATCTTTCATCACCTTCGAGATAACCTCTTACCGAATCTGCACCTTTCATCCAATGTACAACCCCAACAAGTTTTCCGCAGCCGTTTACATTAAGAAAAGAGTAATCACGTCCATCATTTCTAAAAAAGTCTGAATGATATGTTGCGTGAAACCATCCTGATTCATCCATTGTTTCCCGGGAATCGCTATGTTGTACCTCGCACCAGATATTCGAAAAAGTTTTATCTGTTTTATTTGTTATTACCAGTACGGCGGATTTTTCAAAAGGCATTGGAAAATAACAGTAATGTTCTAAATTATTTGTTTTAAATCCAAAGAGAAAAGACCGGACTTCCTTGCCGCCAAAAGCATTGCCAAAAAACATTCCTACAGGCGCGTCAACAGACAGCGATAATAAATCATCCCATTCAACTTGTAACCATACGCCGGTTGACCACGGTAAATTACCGGGGAGAGATGTATTATCATCATAATAGTCAAACGTGCGTGTCCCGGTCCACATTTGGTTTTGAATAAAATAATTGTGAGCAGTTTCGCTAACTGTATTTTTCACGTCAAGAGTGTCGGAAAGTATTTCATTATCACCTTGCTTAACATAAGTCCAATAAGTAAATTCATTCCAATCTATCTGGCTGCTTACAAATGAAACTTTAACTGTGATAGCAGATTTTGATTCAGTGTATTGTTGTGGAATCCAGAAACTGCTGTCCACCCATGCACCATAAGAAGAACCACCGCTGTCGAACCATTCTCCGACATTAACGTTGTCAACACTAACATTTGCTTTTTGATTATGTACACCATAATCCAGCCGTCGAACCAGTCGCACACCATTATTATTTGTAGGGATAGACATAACAAATCTGCTGTAGCCGGTAAAAGCGCGCCCATCATCAGTAACAGTAATGCTGGGAGAGCCTGTTACAGAAATATCCGGATTAATAAGACGAATGCTGTTGATCTGTCTTTGACCGGAAATATCAGCAATAACTTTACTTTCGCCGGGAAGCAGATTAAAAGAAGTTGTTACAGATAATGTATTAGAGTAAGAACCTATCGGATCACCGGCGTTGTTCCAGATTCCACGAGCTTGTGACGAATCCTCGCTGCCTGTCCATGTTTCTACGTTAGTGAGAGCAGGATAGGATATCATTCCTACATTATAATAAAGGTTATTATCGGTTGAAGTTATACGGCATGAGTTAGAAAATGTAATTGGAAGATATGAATAAAAACCACCACTTGATTTTAAATTGTCGCCATTCAATGGAGAGAGAAAAGGCGCGGTAATACCATTATAAAAAGAATTGAAAGAAAGATTTATTTGAGGAGTTTCCGCACCGTCAAGATAAAATTTTATCATCGCATTGCCGTCTTGACCTGTAGTCCACAAACGGTACATTGCCCCCGGACCGCGAATATCTGTCATAACATATTCCGATCCATCCTGATAGAGGAACTTTCCACGGTCAACATTTCCGCCGTTCCGCTCATAACTTGAAAATCCGGTCGCAAAAGAAAGGGAATTAATTTTTGGCAGATTCTCAATATTATTATAAACATCAAGTCCGATATCAGTTGCCGAATAAAGTAAAGACGATGCTAAAGAAAATGTTATTAAGAAAATATGTTTCATAATAAAGAAATATATAATGGCATAAACGAGAAGCAGCAGCGGTGTACACCGCTGCTGCCATGACAAGTGACCAGTCTAACCAACTAACAAATTAAACGGGTATGTCATATAAATATATAAAAGATTTGTTTACCGGTGGTGCAAAAATAAATAGAGACCGGATATTGTTTGTTGAGAATATTATATCATACATTTAATCAAATGTCAAGCGGACAGCAAAAACTTGCACATTAATTGAAATT
>JAOZNZ010000456.1 GCA_029933535.1 bacterium
TTAACTATTAACTATGACCAGCAGAGAACGTATTAAAAAAATTATCGATGGTGAAAAAACTGATCGTTGTGGATTCTGGCTTGGAAATCCTCACGAAGATACATGGCCAATCCTCCATAACTATTTCGGAACTGAAACCGAAGAAGAACTTCGCCAGAAACTTAATGATGACCTTCGATGGATTACTCCACAATTTATGCATGGTGTCTACAAAAATCCTTCAGGACGAGGATTATTTGATGAGGGACTTAATAAAAAAATGCACGGCGCTGCAGGCCCTTTGGCGGAATGCGAAGACGTAGCTGAAGTGAATGATTATCCCTGGCCGAATTTGGATTATTTATATTTTGACAAATGTCTTGAAGTAATTCGGAATGTTGGTGATAAATATCGCGCAAGCGGTTTTTGGACTTGTTTCTACCACAATATTATGGATCTGTTCGGAATGGAAGATTATATGGTTAAAATGTACACTAACCCTGAAGTCGTTCATGCGGTAACTGACCATGTATGCGAATTTTATTATGAAGCAAATGAACGTTTTTTTGCTAAAGCCAAAGGTGAAATTGATGGGTTTTTCTTTGGTAATGATTTTGGAACTCAACTCGATTTAATATGTGGACCTGCTCAGTTTGACGAATTTATTATGCCGTGGTTCCGCCGATTTACAAAGCAGGCACACAATCACGGATATCAAGCTATTCTTCACTCTTGTGGAGCAATACACAAAGTAATTGATCGCTTAATTGAGGCAGATGTTGACTGCCTGCATCCTCTTCAAGCCAAGGCTGAAAATATGGACGCGGAAACTTTATCAAAAGATTTCAAAGGTCAGATCGCTTTCATGGGAGGAATTGACACTCAGGAACTTCTGGTAAACGGTACACCTGATGAAGTAGCTGAAGACGTGCGACGAGTAAAAAAATTGCTTGGCCCACATTTGATAGTTAGTCCAAGCCATGAGGCTTTACTTCCCAATGTGCCGCCTGAAAACATAGAGGCTATGGCTATGGCGGCAGTGGAGGAGTAATAAAACCCGGCAAAAAGCCAGCGATTGGTTCTGCTTCAACAGCAAATATTTGCATATGCTTACTCTTGACATTTCTTAGTGTTTACACTATAATACACAACATATGTTGTGTTATTAACTTACTTAATATATCTAAATAACAAGAATTTGCTTTAATTTTATAACAAACTAATTTATGACTATGGAAAAATGTGAAAAAAAATATATTGTTCACTTCGGCGCCGGAAATATCGGACGCTCTCTTGTGGGACAAATTTTCTCGAATGCCGGCTATGAAGTTATCTTTATTGATACAGTTCCGGAAATTATTGACGCACTGAATTCTAAGAAAAAATATAAAGTGAAAATAAAAGACTCTCTACCTGCTGACGCTCAAGATGAATTGTGGGTAGAAAATGTAAGCGGAATCTCCGCTTTTGACGCCGAAGCGGTTAGTAATGCTGTTGCCGGTGCTGAATTGATAAGCACGGCGGTAGGAGCGACTGTATTGCCGCGAATATTTCCTGTAATAGCTAAAGGAATATTAAAAAGGGAAAGTTCTGTATCGATATTATTTTGTGAGAATCTGCGTGGAGTATCAGAGATTGCCAAATTGGAAATTTCTAAATTATTACCGGAGAATTTTGATATAGAATCCCGCATAGGTTTTGTTACTACAAGCATAGGGAAAATGGTACCTATAATGCCTATGGAAATCAGCCGAAAAGATCCTCTTGAAGTTTGGGGAGAAGCTTACAATCAAATACTTGCTGACAAAGAAGGTTTTGTTAATGAGCTGCCTGAAATAAAAGGCCTGGTATTAAAAAATAATTTTTCCGCTTACATGGATAGAAAATTATTTATCCATAATCTCGGTCATGCAGCATCGGCATATTTTGGCTTCTTAAAAAATAAAGCTGCTATATGGGAATGTATGGCAGACGAAGAAATCAGGGAAGAAACAAAACAAGTAATGCAGGAAGCGGGACGTGCTCTAATTAAGCATTATCCTTCGGAATTTAACGAAACAAATATTGAAGATCACATAGAAGATTTATTGAATAGATTTGCAAATAAAATGTTGGGTGATACAGTATTTCGGGTTGGGCGTGATCTCAATCGCAAACTTTCTTCAGATGATCGCTGCATTGGCGCGTTACGTTTGATTACAAATAATGATGGTAATCCTGAACCTGTGTGCCGGGTAATTGCAGCAGCACTTTGTTTTAAAGCTAAGGATGAATCGGGTAATTTATTTCCTGACGATGAAGAATTTCAAAAAGAATTGAATACCAAAGGAATAAATTTTATGCTTGCTGATGTGTGCAAACTCGATGCTGAAAAAGATTCAAAAGAAATAAAACTTATAATTAAAAATTATATTACACAAAAATAATAATTAAAATAAATAAAAACTGACTGCAGAAGCAATATGAAAAAAGAAATTTATTACATCGGAAACGCTCACATTGATCATACTTGGTGGTGGAGATGGATTGAAGGTTATGATGAAGTGCATGCAACATTTAACGCGGCTTTGGAACGAATGAAAGAAGATAAAGAATTCGTTTTTACCAGCGCGGTAGCATTACATTATCAATGGATAGAAGATGAAGATCCGAAAATGTTCAAAGAAATTCAGAAAAGAGTTAAAAGTGGACAATGGCAGATAGCAGGAGGATGGTGGGTGCAGTGTGATAATAATATCCCAAACGGAGAATCATTTGCGCGACAGGGATTATATGGCCAGTTATTTTTTAAAAGTCGATTCGGCAAGATGGCACGCACGGGATATTGTGTTGACAGTTTCGGACATAACGGTCAATTACCGCAGATCTTGCAGCAGCAGGAAATGCGTGGATGGATTGCATGCAGGCCTGATAAGAGCGAGTTAAAACTTCCCGCGGAGACTTGTGTTTGGCAGGGAGTTGACGGAAGTGAAGTTGTTTATTCCAGACCGCCGACATGGTATTGCACTACTGTTCACGACACTGTATTAAATAAATACGAAGCAATGAAGGAGCATTTAAAAAAATATCCGAGAGCTTTATTGTTTTACGGAATAGGTGATCATGGCGGCGGACCGACCACCGCAGACATAAAAAATATAAGAAAGTTCATTAAGGATGACAAAGACATCAAACATATTTGGGGTAATCTTGATGAATTTTACGATGCTGAATGGGGGGAAGTTAATCAATTACCGGTTCATAAAGGCGATTTGCAATATACTTTTCGAGGCTGCTACACAACTCAGTATGAAATAAAAAGATTAAATCGTTTGTGCGAGAATAAATTATATGCAGCTGAAAGTCTATCTGCAATGGCTTCAATATGCAAAAATAAATCTTACGCGGAAGAGAAGATCAGTGAAGCGTGGAAAGAATTGCTTGCAAACCAGTTTCACGATGTTATTTGCGGAACGTGTCCTAAGGATGCAACCGAAGATTCCC
>JAOZNZ010000457.1:0-1746 GCA_029933535.1 bacterium
TCCGTGGTCCGTGGTCCGTGGTCCGTGGTCCGTGGTCCGTGGTCCGTAGTCCGTAGTCCGTGGTCCGTGGTCCGTGGTCCGTAGTCCGTGGTTCCTAATTCAGACCTTCAGACCTTCAGACCTAAAAATTAAACACTCAATATTCAACAAGAAATGTTCAATGATAAAGTTAGGAATTTTATATTTACTTTTTTGATTGCTTATTTTACTGTTGATTATTGAATATTTATTTTGACCTTTAGACCTTTAAACCTTCGACTTAAAAAATCATGACCCCTAAAGAAATATTAAGAATCGCAGTTGAACGCGGTGCCTCTGATGTACATATTGCAGTTGGAAGACCACCGACTCTCCGTATTCACGGTAAGCTTTATCCTATAAATGATATATCATTGATTCCGGATGATACTAATTCATTTGTCAGGGAAATATCACCGGAAAAACATCTTAAAGCTTTAGATAAATCAGGTGGATCTGACTTTTCTTATTTGCTGGACGATAAATACGTCTTTCGTGTCAGTATTTTTAAACAGAAAACGTTTGTCGGTTGCGTAATGAGACTTATTCCTAATGAAAAACTTTCACTTGATGAGATCGGTATTAATCAGCAAATTTCACAACTGCTTTCTAAACCAAGAGGGTTAATCTTGATAACCGGTCCTACAGGTTCAGGTAAATCTACTACCCTTGCCGCTATGATCGATTTAATTAATAAAACACAGCAGTGTAATATTATCACTGTTGAAGACCCTATTGAATATAGACATGACCACTCTAAATCTATCGTTATTCAGCGAGAAGTGGGGGATGATGTACCTTCTTTTGAAGAGGCAATCGTTAAGGCTCTCAGACAGGACCCCGATGTGATTCTCGTAGGTGAAATGCGTAACCTGGAAACTATCTCCTCAGCTATTCGCGCCGCAGAAACAGGTCACTTGGTTATGAGTACACTTCACACTACAGGCGCGGCAAGAACTGTTGATAGAATTGTAGATGTTTTTCCTTCAAATAATCGTGATGAAATAAGAACTCAACTGGCCGGAAATTTATTGTGTGTTATTTCTCAGCAGTTAATTCCAAGAAAAGACGGCAGCGGAAGGGTGGCCGCTTTTGAAATTATGCTTAACACTCCGGCAATTGCAACACACATCCGTGAAAATAAAACTTACAGGATCACTTCTGATCTGCAGACAGGTGCTAAACACGGTATGTTTACAATGGATTCATATCTTGTAAGATTATATGTTGATGGTATAATAACTTATCAGGATATGATGGATAAAAGTTACGACAAAGAATCTTTGGAAAAAATATTGAATAATTACGCTCTTAAAACCAAAAAGAAATAGACTTGCGCAAAAAGGATGTAGCCGACGGCGAATGAAATGAGCCGGTGGAATCCATCCCGAACGATCGGGACGGCTGCATTTGTTTGTATTAAGTTTACTCCATATAAAAAACTTCCTTCAATGAAATTGCTACCGGTGAGTTATCAGGGTTGCATTCCATAATATCAGCCATATAATCCCACCATTTTTTAATCAATGAATTGTCAGGCAGGTTGGCTGAAGTATTATTATCTGTCAGCTTCTGAACGGCAAAAAGAGTGAGAGTCTCTTCGTCAAGAAAAATACTGTAATCGGAAATCCCTGCTTTTTCAAGCTCAGCACTCAACTCCGGCCAAATTTCATCATGCCGTTTTTTATATTCGGCTTCAAAGCCCGGTTTCAGTTTCATTTTAAAAGC
>JAOZNZ010000457.1:1846-3455 GCA_029933535.1 bacterium
TCCGGTACAACTGTAAATTCTACATCCGTAAATAAAGTCGTAGTTGCATTATCATACTCATCAGCAGTTATAAATCTGAAAACATAATTTGTATCAAAACCATTAAAATCGGGAGTGAAATTCACTGTTTTATTTGCCGGCGTGTTCATCAAATCAGTTGCAACAGTAAATTGAACAGAAGATGGATCGCTTACAGGCACTATTGCAATTTCTTCATGAGTGAGATCGGATGATCTGCTTAGATTATCCCAAAATCCATTTGTGAAGAAAGTCACTTGTTCCAAATCACCAATTATCAGTTGCGCTCCATTCGCGGGTGCAAGTATTGGATTATCACTGTCACCTACAAATGGAGGAACATTGTCCGGTCCTCTTTGCAGCAAATCAAGGTCAAGAAACTGAAGCTCATCTGTGTCAAGATAACCCGTTGGACAACTTGTGTTCAATGTCCCGTGCGCAGTTTGCAGATTGTTGCGAATCTCCGCGAAAGTTTCCTGACTGTAATCAAGGAACGGATGGTCAAACGCAATATTAAGCATTTTAGTTGTTCCCCAAACATTTACTGTTTCGCCTGTAGCACCGATAGCCTCGATAAGATCGGGATCGCCGTATCGTGGTGTTCCGTCAATAATTGTAAGCTTAACATCTTTTGGTCTTGCGTTTATCAAAGCCATATACGGATCGTTTTGGTCGCCGTCAATAACGCAGAATCCCGCATTGTAACCGACAGCAACTTTTCCGTAACGATTTTCAATTCCACAGGCAATAGCGTTATTGATAATAACCATATCGCACATTTGTTTTGCGGTAAAATAATCGCCAAACTGTGTTTGATTTAAATGCCACGCGTAACCAAGTTCTTCAAGCAAATTAAAACATCCGCTTGGCGTCCAGTCAGGAGAAATACCTACATTAACGCCGAGTTGCGCT
This sequence comes from bacterium, assembly GCA_029933535.1. GTDB lineage: Bacteria > Auribacterota > UBA3054 > UBA3054 > B51-G9 > B51-G9. The sequence goes on from JAOZNZ010000457.1 coordinate 2,777, forward strand.
GCGAGTTTAACATTCGCGAGGGCATCAAAAAGTTTCATGTTTGACATTGGCGACCAGATTAATTTGGCTCCTATTGCGGCCATTTCAACAAAATCGTTTGAGACGAGAGAAGTTCCGTGAATAATTGCTGTTTCTTTAGTAAAAAGTCCGTAATTTTTCCAGGTTGTAAATTGAGCGTGGGAAGTCGCGTCAGGTCCTTCACAAAGATGAATTACTGCTGCGTTAACCGCCCCGCCGTCAAGTTTCTTTTTTAATTCGTCCTGTTCATACGTACTCATTGTCCACGGGAAAATATCCGCGAAGATTTTTGATGGATACAACTCTACATTAAAAAGCATCACATCAGGATGCGCGTATTCAATACCATCGTAGTTTCCCTGAATTGCTACACAGCCACCCATCAACTCCAATACTTCAGCAAACTTAGATACTGTTCCCTTAGAACTCTCGTCAACCGAACTGTAAGATCTTACGACATTTCGTTTGGATTTCCAGTCCGAATATTCGTCACTATATCCCCATTCGTCGCGGTGACCGAACGGAAAATCATGAAACATCAATGTTGGGAAAGAATTCCAGGAAGGATGATTATGTGCATCAATCAATCCCGGGAAAATTATTCCTTCAGTGTCAACTATGTTAATTCCTGAAGGAGCAACATTAGTTACCGCAATAATAT
>JAOZNZ010000458.1 GCA_029933535.1 bacterium
GACAACGTTGCACCAAACACTTTCAGTAATTGCGTTTATCAAACAATGAAAAACGATAAAGCAAGCGAATTCATTAAAAAAAATATCGGGAACTTTGATGAAAAATATATGATAGAACTTTCCAGAATCGTTGCCGCTAAACATAATTTAATGAATGTTGTCTATGATGCTACAACACTGGAAATGTGGATCGCTTTTGCTGACGGTCTTACAAACGCTTCTGAACAAAATTATGTGTATTTAAATATGAATGATTATCTGAAATGAAAATATCAGGAACATTTTTAGACGAAATAAGTTACGATATCTCACATCAAAACTGGGCTTACGATGAATGGGATAAAGATTTCAAAGCTATGAATGCTATTGGAATTGATACCGTTATCATGATTCGTTGCGGATTAAAAAAATGGATGACTTTTCCTTCAAAAGTTCTTCACGAGAGAGAAGGATGCTTTATCCCTGATTTTGACCTTGTTGATTTGTTCTTGTCACTCGCAGAAAAATATGAAATGAACTTTTATTTCGGCACTTACGATGCTATGAAATACTGGCTCAATGGTGAACCTGAAAAAGAACTCAATCTAAGTATCCGTGTCGTGGACGAAGCTTGGCAGAGGTACGGAAATCGTTCTGCCTTCAAAGGTTGGTATCTTTCTAATGAGTTTTCGCGTAACACTGGAAATATTGTAGACATCTATGCCAAATTAGGAAAGCATTGTAAAGCAATTTCAAACAATCTGCCTGTCTTAATATCTCCTTTCATCCAGGGATGTAAAGCAGTAAGCTCTGTTAGTGCTGATTTTAAAACCGAGAATGTTACATCGGTAGAGCAGCACGAAAAAGAATGGAATGATATTTTGAGCAAGCTTAGTGGCGCAGTAGATATCGTAGCTTTTCAGGATGGTCACGTTGATTTTGATGAACTGTACGACTATCTTGCAGTTAACAAAGCTCTGGCCGAAAAACATAATTTCCGTTGCTGGACAAACATTGAAACATTTGACCGGGATATGCCCATAAAATTTCTTCCTATAAAGTGGGAGAAAATGCTGCTTAAAATGAACGCTGCTGAAAAAGCCAAAATAGAAAAAGGTATTACTTTCGAGTTCTCCCACTTTATGAGCCCAAACTCTATGTATCCGTCAGCCCGCCATTTATATAACCGTTATCGTGAATGGTATCAGAAAAGTAAAGTAAAAAATATTTAAATGAAAATTAAAAATATATTCGCAGTTTTGTTTTTTGTTGTTTTAACGATAAGCTTTATCTTTGCAAAAGGAAATATCAAAATAAATAATAAAATACAAAAAAACGAGACACGGATACCTAGTGTCTTGCCTCTGTTTCGTGGTACTCTCTGGTGGGTTGGATGGGATTGGTCAAAAGAACGTTTGGAAAAAGAAATACAAGCTCAGTGTGATATCGGTTTCGATTTGTTATGGATATTTGGAACAGAAACTTTGATTGAACATGCTGTTAAAAACAATAAAGCCGGTAAAACAAATGATGTTCTCGAAATAATTTACAAAATTGCTGATAAGAAAAATATGAGGGTTATTATTGATCTTGTCCCAAATGGTGGCGGTATATTCAATAACACAACTCCGGAAAAAGCTGTTGCGAAAGCAAAAATTCATATAAATAATATCTATAATCGTTACGGTTCTCATAAATCTTTTTATGGTTGGTATCTTAATAATGAACTTAATCCCCTGCATCCTTCTGAAAAACAAATATCACTCTTCTGGAGAAAAATGTGGAAAGGGATTGTTGATGAATGTCACCACACTGCTCCGGGCAGTGTAGTAACAATTTCTCCGTTTTTTCTTCTTGATAAAGAACGATTTCGCGGCTTCATTTATTTAACTCCAGATGAATACGCGAAATGGTGGGAAACAACTCTTAAAGAAACGGGAATAGATATTCTTATGCTTCAGGATTCCGGTGAACACCTTGCATTTTTTACTATTAAACAGCGTGAACCTTTTTTGAAAAGTGTCGCAAATGCTTGTCATAAAGCAGGAGCACAGTTCTGGGTTAATGTTGAAACAGGTGAAGCTGATGTTAAAAATTGGAAAGAATATCTCGAACTGGAACGTAAAGCTCATTCGTTAGGCAAAGATAAAGAGCCTTCTTCAGGTGTCGTTCCGTGGCGGTTCACTCCTATCAACAAACTAGCCGAAAAATTAGCACTTGCTGCCCGTTATGCTGATAATATAATCAACTGGGGATATTATCCGTTTATGAATCCCCTGGAATTTTCAGATGCCCCGTTTCCCGGTCATAAAAAAGAATACAATAAACAAGCATACGCGGCGTATAAAAAATATTATTTAGAAACTATTTCTAAAAAGAAGACGTTAAATTGATCTAATTAATCTAATTGATCTAATTGATCTAAATAATGTCCAAAAAGAAGAAATGACCCAATACAATGACTAGTACCGCGTGAGTTTGGGCATTAGATATTGACAATTGGGTTTTGATTAGAAATTAGGTAATTAGGTTAATTAGAAATTTACTATTATTACTCCCCTACAATTTTTACCAAATCTGCATTCCATGCTCTGACAGTTAAGTTTCCCATTGAACGTAAAGGATTACAAACCGTAAACTCCACATCACGCGTTTCACCGGGATGCAGATGAAAACTATTTTCATCGAGAAAATTCCCGAATTCATAAGGAAAATTTTCTATCAGCACATTGAAAGCCGGTAAATTCGTTTCATTCTTAATCGTAATTACACCTTTATTCTTATTGAATTTAAGTTTCGCGCTCAGCTTTGTTCTCGGCAAATCCAAAAGCCGCGCTTCGGGCAATGTGCCGTACGATTCAAACGCTTCAGGCGCCTTGTCAGCCGGAAAACCCCACGCGGGAATCTCTTCCGCTTTTTTTACTTCATCTGTTTTAAAACGGAAGTTATACCAATACCATTGATCAGACAACATTTCCCCTTTATCATCAAACATTGTAATCGCCAAAAGAAATGGCTTCATTTTTTCCGGATCTAATTTTACTTCGATATTTTCGAGGTCATGGCGCTGGCTTACACCCACAGATTTAACCCTATACTCCTTTTGCCACTGCGGTTTCAAGTCACTTCCATAGATTACCGCTTTAACGCTCGCGTTGCGAAGTTCTTTTCCTGAATCGTTATTAACATGGAGAGATGCTTTAAAATTTTCATCATCCGACCACTGGTATTTCTCAGCATGCGCGAATGCCGCTTGGGGTGCAGAGAATTGTTTTACACGATAATATGAAAGTTTCGGTTTGCCGTAAAAACCTATTATTCCCCACGAATGTCCGGGAAATAGATCGCTTATCTTGTAAAACCATAACCCTCCTTTATTTAAATAACTACCTGCCCGCTGGAAGTTTAAAGCAAAGGTTATTTCATCTCCCTGAGCCATTTGT
>JAOZNZ010000036.1 GCA_029933535.1 bacterium
AAAGAGTAAAAGAAGCAGGTGCCAAAGCAATTTTGGTCGGCGAATCGCTTATGCGGCAGAACGATGTATCGAATGCAGTAAGAAAATTACTCGCAAAATAATTATTGCAGTACGATTTTGGGTGAGCACGATTAAATTTAAATCAGTAATTACAAATTTGTAGTGTAAGTGTTAGAACATTAACTGCAAACTCGTGAAACGCCCAATGTATTCCGAGACCAACAAAGTATAAAGTACTATTAACTAATAACTATTAACTATTAACTATTCAATGATTTTTGTAAAAATATGCGGAATAACAAGACTTGAAGACGCAATAGCTGCGGCTGACCTCGGCGCTCGTGCATTGGGGTTTAATTTTTATAAAAAATCAAAAAGATACATACAACCTGAAAAAGCGGTTGAAATAATTGAGCATTTACCGGGACATATATTAAAAGTCGGTTTATTTGTAAATTCACCTGAAGATGAAATTGAAAATATAAATTCGCGACTTGATCTTGATTTATTACAGTTTCACGGTGATGAAACACCGGAATTTTGTAAAAAATGGGGTGATAAAGTTATCCGTGCTTTTAGAATTGAAAGTGAAAATCAACTTGAAGAAATTAAAAAATACTCATTCGCAAGAATGATAATTATTGATGCAGCAATTGCCGGACAATTTGGCGGAACGGGAGAATTATCGGATTGGGATCTTTCTCTTAAAGCAAAAAAATATGGTATTCCGCTATTACTCGCCGGTGGATTAACACCTGCAAATGTCAGTGAAGCAATTCAAAAAGTCAAGCCATTTGGAGTAGACGTTGCAGGCGGAGTAGAAAGTTCTCCGGGAATAAAAGAGAGAGAAAAGGTCAGAGCTTTTATGCATTCTGTGCGCAGGGGCATGGACAAATTGGACAGATAAGACAAATTGGACAAATTGGACAAATTGGAGATTTTCAATCGACCAAAAATGTCGATTGAAATTTAGCCATTCGATACTATAAAATCAAAAGTAATAATTATGAATGTTGAATTAATGAACAAACGAATCTGGGTGAAAGGAATTCTTGTTGAATGCCCTTTTGGCAAACCTTTGACCGACTGTCTGGCAAACGCTTTAAGAAATTTACCACTTGAAGAGCTCATAAGAGCAGTTAACAATATGTCTGAAGACCAGCTTGAAATGGTAATTAAATACCATAACGATTGTATGGAAGAAAGACTTAAGTCAGGTTAAAGGTTAAAGTCGAAGATCATTACACACCCCGTCGCTTTGCGCCACCCCTCCCCGATGCTTCGACCGGGACATTCTTCTCGAGAGGGGATTTTTGAAAGACGAAGATCGAATTCATATAATTAATTAATAAATTATTATGAGGGCTCCTAAAAAACATCAAGAGAATGACAAGTACAAAGTTTTTTTCGAAAAGTCTGCTGATGCAATGCTTGTCATTGAAGGTTATAAGTTTGTTGACTGCAACAAAGCAGCTTTACAAATGCTTCAATATGATAATAAATCAGAAATGATAAATATAAATCCTGCAGAACTATCTCCTGAATATCAACCTGACGGAAAGAATTCTGAAATTAAAGCGAAAGCGATCATGGATATTGCTTATGAAAAAGGTTCTCAATTGTTTGAATGGGTACACAAAACAAAGAATGGAGAAGAAATACCTATAGAAGTATCATTAACCGCAATATCAACTGAAAGCAAAAAGATTCTTCATACTGTATGGAGAAATATATCCGGAAGAAAAAACGCTGAAAAAGAACATAATAAACTGAAAGAAAAGCTCTATATTTCACAAAAAATGGAGGCTATTGGCTTGATGGCCGGAGGAGTTGCCCATGATTTGAATAATATTCTTTCCGGAATGGTAACTTATCCGGAAGTTTTGATGTATAATTTACCTCCTGACAGTTCAATGCATAAGTCACTAAAGATTATTATGGAGTCCGGCGAGCGTGCAGCTGCGATTGTAGCTGATCTTTTAACTGTAGCCCGCGGGATAGCGGCATCAAAAAAGACGTGTGAATTAAACAAACTTATAGCCGCTCATTTAACTTCACCGGAACAGATATATTTAAAGAAGCAGAATCCACAAGTAACACTCAACACTTATTTAACAAAAGAAGTATTAATGATAGATTGTTCACCGATTCATATAAACAAATCTATTATGAATCTTCTGGTTAATGCGTATGACGCAGTAAACAGCAATGGTACAATTACGATAACAACCAGGAGGAAATATTTAAACGAACCTGTGAGAAGTTATGATAAAATCAAAAAGGGTTATTACGCTATATTAACTGTAGAGGATAACGGGATTGGCATTTCTAATGAAGATATAGACCGGATATTTGAACCTTTCTACACAAAAAAAATTCTTGGTCGAAGTGGAACCGGTCTCGGTTTATCTATTGTATGGAATACAGTTGAAGATCACAATGGATACATTGATATATCCACCGGTCAATTTGGGACTACATTTAATTTATACCTGCCGACAGCCGACAATCCTGATATCAACGGAACGCCGGGAACAGCCGACGGGAATTACGCGGGAAGCAAAGAGAGGATACTAATAATTGATGACGAACTTATACAACGTGATCTTCTTTGCAGCATTTTATCAATGCTCAATTATTTACCGGTTGCCGTATCGAGCGGAGAGGAAGCAATTGAATATTTAAAAAGCAATTCTGCTGAATTAATTATTCTTGATATGATTTTGGGCAAAGGATTGAATGGCAAAGAAACTTACGAAAAAATAATTACATTTCACCCCGGTCAAAAAGCAATAATTGTCAGTGGTTACTCCAACAATTCAGATGTTATAGAAACCCAATCGTTAGGTGCGGGAGCATTTATCAGCAAGCCATATAATATCAAAACAATTGGTAAAACAATTCAGGAAGCGTTATAAAGATTCATATCGGTAGTCAAATCTTCTGTTTGGAGCACTATCCCCACTTACAGAGAATTCAATTATATCATTTTTTTTCTGAATATTATCAGCCCAGTGAAAATCAAATGCAATTACAGGAGAAGTGATTTCAATAATTTTGCGTGGGATTTTCACTTCAAATTCATTGCCTGAGTATTTGTAATTTACATTACCAACCGTTTTCCAATTCCAACCGTGTTTTGTTTTTTTAACAGTTGTTGTTTCACTATTAAGAACGTTTCCGTTTATAATAAAATCATAACCTTCCCATCCTGTTTTTTTGTTTTGGTCGGTGTCAATAAATAACATCATCCAATTTTTATCTGTATGCGGAGTGAGAGGATCGCGGGTCGTTACATAAAAATAAATGTTGCTTTCATCATAAGAAACTTTTGAAGCAATTATATCGTTTCTGCCGGTTTTATTTATGTAATGAGTTTTACCGTAACCGCGAAAATCACGATGAGTTGTATCGCCGATGGTATCACGAAATTCCGGATGCACATTTTCCCATTCTTCAAATTTTCCGTCGATTAAGATTGTTTTAGCGGGTGCTGCTATTTCAGGCTTGCGTACGCCTTTGAATTTTCTGATATTAGCGATAAGCTGATAATAATAGTTATCGGTATGGCCTCCTTTCATAGGTTCAATATCGCGGCTGTATTCGTGGTCATATTGGTCGACAAACAGAGCATCAGGATAGTAACTATCTTTTTTTGCGGTATATTTGTACCATTCAAGAAACCGTCCCATTACCCATTCGTTCCATCCCGTTATGAAAACGAATTCCGGATTTATTTCATGAGCTTTTCCCCATTGTTCTTGAAAATTAAAGCCGTAATTCACAGCGTTTTTTTTCGTATCTTTTGTGCCATTGTGCCAACTTCTTCCCATTGCGCCTTCTTTGCAGCTCATACAAGCCAAATCATTATTCATGGCATTTTGAGCCACGCCAACGGACATTTGCTCTGCATCGCCTTCAGAATTATAAAAAACATGTTGAGGATAGACGTTTAACCAACTCCATTGATTAGATTCCCATGGTTTAGCAAAATAGCTTCCAAGACACCATCTGAAAGTAAAGAAATTTGATATAACAGGATTATCTTTAAAATAAGTAGGATTAGCGAGAATCAACGGTTTGCCCTTCCAAATAAACCACAGATCTTTATATAATCCTTTTCCGTAAAAATTTGTGGCGAGTTTATTTATTACTGTAGTCGGATCGCCGAATGGAGTTAAGAAAGCGATTTGGGGTGTTTTACCGCCTTCATCTCTTATTTTCTTATAAGTTTTGCATAATGCCATGTATTCATCACGAAAAGTAAAAGGCGGATTACTTGTGTCAAAAAGCACGACGTCAACGCCTGCGTCAACAAGCATTGATGCATGTTTACGATTAATATAGGGATCAGTATTAACATAATAACCGAGTTCGGGTTCTCCCCAGTGATGAGTGCCTAAAGGTCCCCATTTAGGTGGCTTACCGGTTCGTTTTGATTCAGCGACAATTTTAGTTACATCATAAGGTCCCCCATGATTAGTATGATGCCATGTCCAATAAAAGATCCCGATAAATTTATTTGATTTTGTCTGACCGCAATCATCATAATCCGGAAGTTTTCTTCCTAGGGCGTCAGTTGCCACCCATGAATCGCTAAAAAGGTCACGTTTAACAAGTTTTTCTTCTATTTTTTTTATATCGAGAGGAACGAATTTATGATTCAATGTAGGACAAGCATATTGCTTGTCACATTTTTGGGCTGAATTGCATTCCCAGACTCTGAATCCCAAAGGACTGCCATCAAAATTTCTGCAAGTAGTTTCACCATTCACAAATTTTATGCCATTGTATTCGTTAAAAAGTTTTTTGTGAACATGTCCCCCGAGAACAGCTATCACGCCATTTTTTTCAAATAAATCCAGCAGTTTTTTTCTTGTTTCCCGTGGAAGGTTAAAGTATTCATTTGTTTCATCCGGATTGTCTAAAAACACCGGATAATGTTGTAGAATAACCACCGGACTTTTCACTTTTTTCGCCGAAGCCAAAGTTTTTTCCAACCATAGATCCTGCTTCTCAGTTTCACCTTTAACAGGCGATTTCCAAAGTTGAGAATTTACAACGACAAAAGTAATTTCTTTATTCTTGAATGAATAATAATCTTTTCCTATAATTTTCCGGTAACGATTTAATGAATCTTTAGTAGGATTGTTTCCAACATCATGATTTCCGGAAACCAGATAAGACGGCACAATAAATTTTGAATTTATTTCCTTAAAATCTGAAAAAGATTGGTCGCCCGGGGAATTAACCAGATCACCGCAAACAACCACAAAATCGGGATTAAGTTCATTAATTTTTTCTACTGATTGTTTAAAAGCTTCAACATCGTGTTGATAACTTTTCCCGAATCCGAGTTGAGTATCACAGATTTGTGCGAAAGTGAAATTATTAGATTGTTTTGCCATCAAAACACCTGTGAAGAAGAAAATTATAACAAGTAATCGGTAAAAACGCGAGTACGGCGTTACTTCGTTAGCAGTAATCGGTAATCGTTGAAATATATTTTTCATAATAAGTTTGGTTGGTCGTTGGTAGTTGGTAGGGGCAATCCCTAAGTGGTTGTCATGTTAATATTCAATCGTACTGCAATTTAATCGTACTGCAATATTATTTAATCGTACTAATAACGTGCTACTGCACGGGCATCGTACTGTTTTACTTCCATCCCCCGAGTTTTTTACTTTTTGCACTTCTTTCCAATTTTTTTAATCGCTTTGAAATAACATTAGCCTTATTACCTTTAGGATGATTTACACGCATTCCGTAAATCCGTGCGAGGCCGTTAGAAACCAGCAGTTCGGCAAGATCGTCACCCGAAGTGGTTTTAACGAAGGCAAAATATCGTGGTATTTTACTTGAACCTTTAGCGTCGTCCCATTTTGTAAAGACGGTAATTTTACCTTTTAATTTATCGGCGGAAAATTTTTTTGCTTTTTTACCGATTTTCATTGTTGCTTTGGTTGATATTTTCCAATATTCGGCTTGTTCTTTAACACGGTTTTTGTATTTCAGATTTGTTTCCGGAGTATCCACAAAATACAGGCGAAAAATATACTCATTCCCTTTATAAGAAATATGGAAACTGTCTCCATCATTGTAAGAATTGGTAATAAGTTTACACTTACTCAGTACTTCCCATTTTTCAGCCGAGACTAACAGGGGGATCATCAATATTAATATAAATATTCTCATAATCAATATTATACCAAATATTGAATATATTGTTAATTTGATTTTATAAAATTCGAATTTCTGAATACTCATCTTGTTTTAGAAATGGGTCTTTGGTATAATAACAAAGAATGTAATCAAAGGTCAGAAATGGCTTTAAACTATAATTTTAAACATACATCTCTTTTCACGAAGCGAATTTATTTCTGCGGAATGAAGGAGATTATTTATATTTCAATTAATTATGTCTCAGGATAAACATAACCATCATGTGGTAATAGTTTCAGGTTTTTCTGATTCAGGAAGCCGAAACAAGATCATCGCCAATTCTCTCGAAGAAACCGGCTTGATTCCTCATGTATATAAATATCCGGCTAAAGAGTGGACTATTGATCGTGCGGCTATGATGCTTGGGGTTTTTATAGATACTGAAATTGTAAAAGATGAAACAAATATAGCTATAAGTTTTCTTAGCTACGAGCTGGGAAGTCTGGTAACACGATATTACGTCAGTCACTACAAACTACTGCCGGCAAGGCGGTGCATTATAATTGCAGATCCGTTTCATCCTTCCGACAAATACAGAAACAAAAAAATCGGCTGGTTAGGACGTCATCGTTACGGTATGCCGCTTACACAACTTGCAGAAGGACCGCGCGGCTTTCCGACATATTGTGGTATACCACCGATTCCGTTTGGAGTAATTGTTACGGGAACCAAAGAGCCGAAGAAAGGTGGAAAATATAATAATCAGGAGATTCACGATTCGCTTTATGTTCCTCGATATATGCTTAAAGAAGCACGGGAAGTTATTTATACTCCGCGGACATGTAAGAAAGCGTTAGCGATAAAACCAGTGCTTAATCTTGCGACCACATTCCTCCAGCATGGCTGGTTTAAAGAGAATTAAAATTATGTTTTTTAGTAAAAGAAATAAAACAAATGTCGTAAATGCAGGCAACATCCCTATTGGCGGGGCAAATTTTATTTCTGTGCAATCGATGACTAACACAGATACTCGAAATGCCGAAGATACTTTAAGGCAAATAAAAAAAATAAAGGAACTTGGCGGCGATATTGTCAGAGTAGCTGTGCCGGATGCGAAAGCGGCTGATGTTTTGCAGGAAATTGTTGCAAACTCTCCCCTGCCGGTAGTTGCCGACATTCATTTTGACTATCGGCTGGCATTAAAAGCAATTGAAACCGGCGTGGCAAAATTAAGACTTAATCCGGGAAATATCGGCAATAATGAAAATGTGAAATCAGTTGCCCTGGCGGCGAAAGACAAGAATATTCCCATCAGAATTGGTGTAAACGCGGGAAGTCTTGAAAATGATCTGGCTAAATCGGTTCGCGAAAGAAGATTCTCTCTTGGAGAAGCAATGTGTAAAAGCGCACTCACTCAAGCTGAAATTCTTGAAGAATGTGATTTTCATGATATTGTTATCAGTGTCAAAGCGAGCCATGTTCCGGTAACATTTGAAGCATACAAAAGACTTGCAGATTTATGCGATTATCCATTGCACATCGGCATAACCGAAGCAGGTGCCGGAACGGCCGGAATAATTAAATCTTCCGTTGGGATTGGTGCTCTTCTCGCCGAAGGCATAGGCGATACAATCCGCGTTTCTCTTACCGGAGCACCGGAAGAAGAAATAAAAGCCGGACGAAGAATTTTGCAGACTCTTGGATTGAGACCTTACGGTCCGGAAATTATTAGCTGCCCGACTTGTGGAAGAACAGAAGTTGACGTATTAAAAATCACTGAGGATCTGCAGAAAAAAATAGATAACAACCGTAAAATCAATAAAATAAATTGCTCGATTGCCGTGATGGGCTGCGTAGTAAACGGCCCGGGCGAAGCAAGTTCAGCTGACATCGGATTTGCCGGTGGCAAGGATTGTGGGATTATTTTTAGAAAAGGTAAAAAAATAGGAAAAGTAGCTGCAGAAAATGCAGTAGAAAAGTTGATAGAAGAAATAAGAGCGTTGGATGTTTGATGTTGGATTTCTTATGAGAGATATGGGAGATATGGGAGATATGGGAATTATGGGAGGAACTCGGACATCGATTAACGATTAACTGATAACGATTAACTGATAACGATTAACTAATAACGGATAGCTATAATGGAAGTTATAAAAGTTTTTAAAGAATGCAACGCTCTGCTTGAAGGGCATTTTATTTTAAGCTCAGGATTGCACAGCAATAAATACCTGCAATGTGCTAAAGTTTTACAGTATCCCGATATTGCAAGCATAATCGGCGAAGAAATCGCTGAAAATTTCTCTACAACTCAGGTTGATTTAATTGTCGGACCGGCAATGGGGGGCGTTATAATAGCTCAGGAAGTCGGTCGCGCGCTGTCAACACGAACTATTTTCTCGGAGCGTGAAAGCGGAAAAATGACTTTCCGAAGGGGCTTTGAAGTTAAGCCGGGAGAAAAGGCAATTGTTGTTGAAGACGTAATAACAACCGGCGGATCTGCAAAAGAAGTTGCTGAAATGTTAAAAGCACGCGGAGTTGAGGTAATAGCCGTTGCATCAATAATTGACCGCAGCAACGGTACTGCGGATTTCGGAGTACCCTTTCATTCGCTTGCGAAGGTTGAAGTTGAAACATACAAGCCCGAAGAATGTCCGATGTGTAAAGAAGGAGATGAAGCAGTAAAGCCCGGCAGCCGGGGATTAAAGTAACATGAAAGAAAGAATATTAAATGCACTTACGGAATCCGTAAATGAATTACTTGGAAGCTCCGGCGATGAAATAAAGTTATCGCTAACTGTTCCCAAAGATAATTCTCACGGTGATTTTTCATCTAACGCGGCGATGATTATCGCGAAAAAAATCGGTAAAAATCCTCGCGATACTGCTACCGTAATTGTAAATTTCCTGAATGAGAAAATAGCTGATATCGCTTCATGCGAAATTGCGGGACCTGGCTTTATTAATTTTAAATTATCCGGTGACGCCGGAGCACAGATTTTTTTACAGTTGTTTAATACCGGCGAAGAAATCGGATTTTCAAATTCCGGTAACGGTAAAAGAGTAAACATTGAATACGTTAGTGCAAATCCTACCGGGCCGTTAAGTGTTGGGCACGGAAGAAACGCTGCTGTTGGCGATGTGATTGCAAGTTTATACAAAGCGGTCGGTTACGACGTTACCCGCGAATATTATTTTAATGATGCCGGAAACCAGATGACCGTGCTTGCGAATTCTGTTTGTACAAGATATTTGCAATTACTTGGAGATGAAATTGAACTTGACGAAAATGCTTATCAGGGCGAATACATTATTGACATTTCGCAAACAATAAAAGATGAGCACGGTGATTCTTTGAAAGACACAGATGAACTTGATGTTTTCAAAAAGTATGCTGTTGACGCGATGTTTGACATGATAAAAGTATCTCTTAGAAAAATGCGTGTGGAACATGATGTTTATTTTAATGAGCGCTCGCTTTACGAAGACGGTAAAATTGAAGAGACGCTTCAGAAGATTGATGAACTTGGTCTTTCTTACAAAAAAGATGATGCGATATGGTTTAAGGCCATGCAATTTGGAGCGGAAAAAGATAGAGTACTCGTCAAATCAACCGGCGAACCGACTTACCGATTACCTGACATTGCGTATCATGTAGATAAATTCAAACGTGGTTATGATTTGATAGTAGATGTTTTCGGAGCTGATCATCAGGCACAATATCCTGATGTTATCGCTTGTCTTAAAGCGATGGGCCTGGATGAGAAGAAGGTTAAAGTTGTAATTTATCAATTTGTTACAATTGTAAAAGACGGTGAAGCGGTTAAAATGTCAACGCGAAAAGCTAATTATATTACGCTTGATGAACTTATGGATGATGTTGGAGTTGATGCCACGAGGTATTTTTTTGTTATGCGGCGATTAGGCAGTCATTTAGAGTTTGACATAGAGCTTGCGCGAAAGCATTCACTTGATAATCCTGTATTTTATGTTCAATACGCTCACGCGAGAATCAGTTCGATTTTCCGTCACTGTTCCGAGAAGAAGCCGGATATTAGTTTAGATGACGTTTATGGCGGAGATATAAATCCAGCATTACTAACCGAACAGGAAGAAGTTGATTTGATTAGTCATATAGCCCAGTTTAAAGACACTATTTCTATAGCGGCAAAAACTTGTGAGCCGCACAGGCTGACAGGTTATCTTGAAAAGATTGCGGAACTGTTTCACAGATATTATAATCTTCATCATGTTGTTGTTGACGATGATGAAGTTACTAAAGCCCGTCTTGCACTGGTAATACTAGCACAGCGAGTAATTAAAAACGGTCTTGAAATTCTTGGAGTAAACGCTCCTGAGAAGATGTAAAATTTGTACTTTGACATTTGGTCTTTGTACTTTGAAAAGATTAAACGCTTATATAACTTCTATAGAAAAGAAACAAACAATAAATTAACAAAGTACAAAGTACAAAACACAAAGCACAAAAATATGACAACAAAAAACATTGAAATCAAAGAGTATCCGTTGCTGAAAAGCGGAAAAGTAAGAGAAGTATTTGACCTTGGGGATTCGCTTTTGTTTATTGCTACAGACAGAATATCAGCATTTGACTGTATTTTGCCGACGGCAATTCCTGACAAAGGGAAAGTTTTAACTAACCTTTCATTATTTTGGTTTAAACTTTTGAAAGACGTGGTTGATAATCATCTTATTACCGCTGATATTTCTGAATATCCAACTCCCCTGCAAAAATATTCCGAACAACTTGACGGCAGATCAATGATTGTAAAAAAAGCAGAAGTATTGCCGGTTGAATGTATTGTTCGCGGCTATCTTTCCGGTTCAGGTTGGAAAGAATACCAGCAAACCGGAAAGATTACAGGGATAAAACTTCCTGAAGGATTAGTTGAGTCATCCGAACTTCCTGAGCCCATTTTCACTCCGTCAACCAAAGCGGACTCAGGCCATGATGAGAACATACCTTTCAGCGAGATGGTTGAAATCATCGGCGAAGACCTTGCGACCCAAGTTCGCGACGCAAGTTTAACCTTGTATTCAACGGCACGTGATCATGCGAAGAGTCGCGGAATAATACTTGCTGACACGAAGTTTGAATTTGGTCTTGTGGAAGGAGAATTAATATTAATAGATGAAGTCCTCACGCCTGATTCATCGAGATTCTGGCCATTGGATTTATATAATCCCGGTTCATCGCAGCCATCTTTTGACAAGCAATTTGTAAGGGATTATTTGAGTTCATTAGATTGGGACAAAACGCCACCTGCGCCGGAATTACCTACAGCCATTGTTGAAAAGACAAAAGAGAAATATTTTCAGGCATTAGAACTTTTAACAAAATAAACATTGATATAATCAGAGAATAATGAAACAAAAGAATCTTAAAGAAACTTTAAAAAAGAACAGACCGGATAATGCGCCTGAGTTGGGTAGTCCGATGTTTAAATCTATTGCGATATGGGTATTGATTGCTTTTACCGTTGTAATGGTACTACAATTATATCTTAAAAGTCAGAAACCGACATTAAAGCTTCAGACTTCTGATTTCATCAGACAAATTGAAAAAACGAATGTCGTTTCCGTTAGTTTTACTTCCGGAAGCATCGTGGTAAAAGGTGAAATAAATGTTGATCCTAAAGACCCGTCAATTAAGCCGGAATGGATAGAGCAATTCAAATTAAAGGAACCTGAAAAGATGCAGTTTACAACAACAATTGTTGACGGCACAGACTCACAGGCGAATTTATCAAAGAAACTTGACGCATTGAATATCGGTTATGAGACACTGCCTTCAAACGATTTTTGGAGAATGATAATCAGTTCTCTTCTGCCTATAATACTTATAGTTTTGGTAATAGGTTTTTTTATAAACAGGCAAATGAAACGCGGAATGGGTATGGCATCAAGTTTTGGCAAAAGCCGCGCAAAAAAAGACGAAAATAAAGGTGAAATAACTTTCAAAGATATTGCCGGTTGTAATGAAGCTAAAGAAGAAGTCACCGAAATAATTGACTATCTGAAAGACCCCAAGAAGTATGAAAAACTTGGTGGTAAAATACCCCGCGGAGTTATGTTGATGGGAGCTCCCGGAACAGGAAAAACTCTGCTTGCAAAAGCTGTAGCCGGTGAAGCGGAAGTACCATTTTTTTCAATAAGCGGGTCTGATTTTGTTGAGATGTTTGTCGGAGTAGGCGCTTCACGTGTGCGCGACCTTTTTGAGCAAGGCAAACGTCATGCGCCATGCATTATTTTTGTTGATGAAATTGACGCGGTAGGCAGGCTTAGAGGAGCAGGTCTTGGCGGCGGACATGATGAACGTGAGCAGACATTAAACGCACTTCTTGTTGAAATGGATGGTTTCAACGCGAATGACGGTGTAATAATTGTTGCTGCAACAAATCGTCCTGACGTATTAGACCCTGCATTACTTCGTCCCGGGAGATTTGACCGTCAGATAGTAATTGATATGCCTGATCAGAAAGGCCGGGAAGAAATCTTGAAAATACACATCAAAAATATTAAATTGCATGATAAAGTTGATCTTTCAAAAATTGCTCGCGGGACTCCCGGATTTTCAGGAGCTGAGCTTGCTAATCTTGTAAACGAAGCCGCGTTAATGGCAGCAAGAAAAGACAAAGAAAATGTTGCTCAGGAATTTCTTGAAGAAGCACGTGACAAAGTTCGGTTCGGACGTGAAAGAAAAAGTAGAAATATGGACGAAAAAGACAAACGCAGAACCGCTTA
>JAOZNZ010000459.1 GCA_029933535.1 bacterium
TTAAACCTTAAACCTTAAACCTTAAACCTTCCTCATTAAGAGAACAGTTTTTTCTTAGTAAAAAGTTTCCCTAATTTTTTTGCAGTATCCTTTGTTGTAATAATAGCAACAATATCACCTGTTTTTAATTCAAGACTACCGGAAGGAACGATAACTTTGTCTCCGTTTCTGAAGACAAGAGCGATAACAGCATAGTCTAAAATTCCGCACTCATGAATTTGTTTATTACACAATTCAGATCCTGATTCTATTTCAAATTCATAAACATAAGCATCAACTCTGTGCAAGACGGCATCAATACTTAATTTACCTGTGCCGGTACCGAGGTGTCTCAGTACGGTATTTACAGCTACAAGCCCTGAATTAAAACCGCAATCAATTACATCAAGATCAGGAACGACTTTTATATATTCGCCCTTTTTAGTTGTAGCAATTACTTTTTTAGCGCCATGCTTTTTTGCAAGAACGCAACTTAAAATATTATCTTCATCATCATCAAGCACACTTATATAAACATCACATTCACTAATGCCGGTTTCTTTCAGTATAAAGTAATTTGTAGGGTCGCCATTAATTACTTTCATATCAGATTCAGTTTTGTCTATAATTTCTTCACATTTATTATAATCATTTTCTATTACACGAACATCAAATCCGGTTTTGTCAAGTTTACGCGCAAGCTTAATTCCCATACGGCTTGCCCCTGCGACAATTATTTTTTTAATTGGTTTATTTTCCGGTGCGAGCCAACTGATCATATTTTTAATTCCATCTTTTGTACCGGCGAGATATACTTCATCATTTTGCTGAATAATGGTATCGCCTTGTGGAATCATAAGTTTTTTATTACGTACAATAGCGGCAAATCTTACAGTTTTCAGAAGATCTGAATCGGGAAAGTCTTTTAATGCGATGCCATCAATCGGAGAATTTTCCCTGATTCTGAAAATAGTCATTACAGCATTTTCAGCGCTGAAAATAATTTTTTCAAGTATATCCTGATTTTCCAAAGTATCTAATATTTTTTTAATACATTCATCTTCCGGAAAAACTGTATCCATTATTCCCAGCATTTCAGGGGTGAAATTATCTTGTTTGGAAAAGAAATCATAAGAATATAAACGACATATTGTACTTTCAACTTTAAAATGATTTGCTATTTGACATGCAAGAATATTTGAAGCGTCATCACTGGTCGCTGCAATTAATAACTGGGCATTTTCAATACCTGCTTGCTTTAACACATTAATTGAAGCGCTATGTCCTTGTATTACCATAACATCAAGATGCTCTCTAAGATTATTAAGAGTCCTTGATTTTAAATCAACTATTACAACATCATGTTTGTCATCACAAAGTGTAGTCGCGAGGTTACGTCCAAGTCCACCGGCACCGAGAATTATAATCTTCATAATAATTTATCCTGATTTTATGCTTAAGCAAGTAAATTTACTAAAAAATTCTAACATAAAATCTCATAAAAATCAAGGGTAAAGGTTAGCCCGGTTCCGGTGACTAATGTTAAATGCGAAAACTAAACGAATACAAATGTAGCTGCCATAGAGCGTAGCGAGAAGGTGGATTTCAACGTAACAATAGTAATGTCATTGGATATTTTTGTAAAATATGATAAAATTATATCGGTTCCTTTATATACTATAAATAATATCTTTTACAAAACCTAATAAAATGAAAAATTTTTTCTTATTCTCTATACTTTTTATATCTGTTATTATTTCTCAGTTTTGCACGGCAAATGTTAGAATGCCTGCTGTTTTTGGCAACAACATGGTCCTGCAGCAGAAAACCGAAATCGTTGTATGGGGATGGGCTGAACCGGGTGAAAAAATTAAAATTAAAGGTAGCTGGAATCGGACGAAAAGCAAAAGTGTGCGTGCAGACAAGGATGGTAAATGGTCGGTTAAAATCAAAACATCCCGCGCGGGGGGACCGTTTAAACTTGAAATTAAAGGTAAAAACACTATTTGTTTTAATAATGTAATGCTGGGTGAAGTGTGGCTCTGTTCAGGACAATCGAATATGCAATGGCCAATCTGGCGATCCAACAATGCGGAAAAGGAAATCGCAGCTGCTAATTTGCCGAATCTTCGGCTTTTTGATGTTAAACGTGAAATTGCCGACAAACCGAAAAAAGACTGCGTTGGTAACTGGATGGAGTGCAGCCCGGAAACGATATCGAATTTTTCTGCAGCAGCGTATTTTTTTGGACGTGAATTGAACCGGAAACTTGACGTGCCTGTTGGACTTTTACTTAGCTGTTGGGGTGGTACTCAGGCGGAAAACTGGATGCCCATAGAAACTCTTGAATCAAACAATGATTTCATTCCAATTCTTGAGCGCTATCAATCTAATATATTATGCTATGCGGAAAATAAAAAGGAATATGATGAAATTGTTCTTCCGGCATGGCAAAAGCAGGTTAAAAAAGCCGGATTAAAAAAGACTCCATCGCCGAAAAAACCTAATCCGCCTATAGATTGGACAAAGCATCCCAGAAGACCAAACGGTCTTTACAATGCGATGATCGCTCCGATTATGCCGTTTACTATTAAAGGAGTTATCTGGTATCAGGGAGAATCCAATTGTTCCAGAGCACATCAATATCAAACTCTTTTTCCGGCTTTGATAAATTCTTGGAGAAAGGTATGGTCTCAAGGTGACTTCCCGTTTTATTATGTTCAGATAGCTCCATATAGATATACGAAAGACAGGTCTTGGGCTTCTTGTGAATTGCGTGAGGCTCAGTTAATGGCATTATCAGTTACTAATACCGGTATGGCAGTAACGATGGACATTGGTAACGTTAAAGATATCCATCCTAAAAATAAACAGGAAGTCGGTAAAAGACTCTCGCTTTGGGCGCTGGCAAAGGATTATGGTTATACTAACATAGTCTATTCCGGTCCAATTTACAAATCAATGAAAATTGAAGGTGATAAAATTCGCTTGTTCTTTGATTACGCTGGTCCGGGCCTTATCGCAAAAGCCGGGCATTTGAATCATTTCACCATCGCCGCGGCAGATAAGAAATTCGTTGAAGCAAAAGCTGAAATTCAAGGAGACACGATTGTTGTTTCAAATCCAAAAATTAAAAAACCGGTTGCTGTTCGTTACGGATGGACTGATACCGCGGAACCGAATTTATTTAACAAAAAATCTTTACCGGCATCATCTTTCAGAACGGACAACTGGCCCGGTCTTACGTATAATAAGCTCTAAAACGCTTAATTTGACATAATATTTTGCAGGTGAAAGATAATGATTGTAATACAGTTGTTTCAAGTCGAAACAACGTACCCGGATTAGACACACTTTTGTGAAAGCCACTTGAAATATATTTTAAAGTATGGTATTATGTATAAATGTTTGATTTTGTTTGTTT
>JAOZNZ010000460.1 GCA_029933535.1 bacterium
GCCTAAAGCATGGGTGTGAAGGTATGAAAGTTAAGTTGTCAAGTAGTGAGTCGTGAATTGTCAAGTCGTGAGTCGTCAAGTGGTAAATCATTCTTTCCAGCCATATTTTCACTTCATGATTTTTTTACTTACGATTTAACTACTCACCACTCGACCACTCACTACTCACTACAGTAAAAACTTCACCTTCACTTTCCCGTTTGTCTTTATCGCTGAAATTATATTCACTCTGTTATGCATCACATATACCGATAACGCAACCTGCTCAGGCATCTTTTCAAGATCACCTATTATTGCACTAAGAAACTCTTCAGTGTTTTCACGTGCCATGTAAAAACTCTTCTGACCTTTGAATGATACATTCAACAGTATTCCTCGCTTGCCTGCCGCGATACCGTTAACCAGTCCCGGCATTCTGTCCTCACAAAGATGAGCAAGTCGTTTAACATATCTTTGCATTTCTTTATAACCAACACCTGATTGCCATTCCTCACGTTTAAGATAGGTTTCCACCTGTTTAGAACGTTTCCGACGTGGTGATTCCTGTTCAATTACATCGTTCGGTACATTATTATTCGCCACCGGACTTTCAACAGTTTTGTTTACTGTATTCGTCAGAGCAACATGATTTTCGTTAGTTTTATTTTCTGCTCCATAGGAGTAAAAACAAAACACACCGATTACTACAAAAAAGCAATACAAAAATTTATTCTTCATTTTAATTGTGTTTTAATTTAATTACTATTAAACAGTTATTAGTTATTAGTTATCAGTTAATCGTTATTAGGTAAGAGATAAGCCAAGTACCTATCACCCCGTGGAGTCTTACTCCATCCGGGTCCCACTTTCCCACCACTCACCACTCACCACTCACTACTCACCACTCGACCACTCGACCACTCACCACTCGACTACTCACTACCAACTAATTTTATCAAAACATTGCTTTTGACTCAACCCTCAATTTATATTTAACGATTAAACGATTTTATGATCTGGTGATATGAATTTAATCATTTTGCGCACCCGGAGAGTTTCGGGACATCCATCATGAACATGAGTACAGCATTTTCTATAAATATTTGTCCGCTCTGCGGTCGAAAACATTCTAATAAAAACCATAAACTAAACTCATTTAGACAGAATCATTTTATGACAGAATCATTAAGAAAAAAAAGAAAGATTTTGTTAATATAATTCAAATTTCATTTATATATAAACTATTTATAAATGCGCAGAATTTGATTCTTTTTGATATTATAATTATTAAAAATAAATATTGGCTTATATTAATGATTCTGTTTTACCCCGTGGAGTTCCAAATATTCCACTGGGGTCATAAAATGATTCTGTCTATAGTTTTGTTTTAATTTTAGTTTTGTGAAGATAAGTGGTTGAGGTTTCCGGACCTCTGCTCGCACTTGGAACCCAGCATACGCGGGTCAAGAGTGCGGCTTACTCTGCCCTCCGTTCCTGTCCGTTTAGTCTGTTTAGTCTGTTTAGTCCGTTTGCTGCCCGCCACGGGTCGCGGTCCTCCATCGCCCCGTGGAAAGTGGAACTATTCCACTGGGGGCACCTTCCCACCCACCACTTACCGCGCCAAAGGCGCACACTCACTACTCGACCACTTGACTACTCACCAAGTTCGTGTTCACCACTCCAAAAACATGCAGCTCTTTATTTTTAAATCCCACCTTCCTCTCAAATTCAAGCCAGTCGGCTTTATTAAAATCATCTAATCTATCCTGATAAGAAAACTTCTGCTTCGGATGCGTTGAAATAACCAATCCTACTTTTGTTACATTATTAGTCATAATCTTTTTCCTGAATCGTTCCATCGAGCGTATTCTTGCACCAATTCTTCTATGCTGCCCACCTTCATACCGCCGTAAAAGATGTTTTTTCGGTACCCACTTGGCCAATCTCCATGTTCGCTCTCCTTCAGTCAATCGTTCACCCATATAGAACCACATAACATATCCCGACCCGAACCCGTTAAGCCAGAATTTTTGGTCAGAATCAAATTCTGCCACAACCTTTTCAATTTCCATATTATAACCATATCTGAAGAAATGCCTTATTTGTCCGTCGGCCTGCGTTAACGATGATGCCATAGCTGTGCTTACAGCGAAAACGCCTGTAAATAAAGGCACAGCTAACGCGAATAACTTTGCATTCCGCCATTTTTTTCTATATCCTATCAATGCCATAACAGCGAAAGAGATCAGGATCACATTGAAACAAATTTTAACGCCAACAAATTTAATTTCAAACATGAAACCGAATCCAATCATTATTGCGCAAATTGTGAGAACAATCACAGGAAACCATCGCTTTTTTAATCCGTCTATCATGAAAAACGCGAAAAATAACGCAAGAAGAGGAAGAACAGGCATAAGATAACGCCCGTGACTTTCCCTTATAATGTATATCCCCATGTAACTCCACAGAAGAACAGGCAGTGCAAGCAGCTCACCTTTCCCTTGTTTCCAAAAACGTCTGAGCATTACAATTGACATAAAAAGCGCCGGAATAACAATAATCTTCGGCATCGCAATAAATGAAAACGTGCGAGGAAAAAATAACTTCTTGAAGTAGACGACGAATTTAGTGAGTCGTGAATCGTGAATAGTGAGTAGTTTTTTGATTTTAGATTTTAGATTTCTGATTTTGGATTTCAACTCAACTTCAGAATACTTGGTGCTAGGTGCTGGGCTCTGGGTACTGGGTTCTGAGATCGAGGTTCGTGAATCTCCACCTTCAACTCCTTGCCCTATGGAATCTTTTATTCCATCGGGGTTGGATTTCGAATTGCGGACTTCGGACCTCGGATCTCTGACCTCGGATCCTATATTGCTTACTGCAAACTGCTGACTGCAAACTGCCCCCTCCCCACCGGGGTCGGCTCCTCGCCCCGTGGAGTCTTTTATTCCATCGGGGCCTCGCCCAGTGGAGTCTTTTACTCCACCGGGGCCGGTCTTCTCACCTTCCCACCTTCCCACCTTCCCACCTTCGCACTTTGGACTTCGGACCCCTTGCCCCGTGGAGTCTTTGATTACTCCACTGGGGACTCGCCCCGTGGAGTCTTTGGTTACTCCACTGGGGTCGGCTCCCCCAGTCTTACTTTCAACTCCTCGCCCCATGGAATCTTTTATTCCATCGGGGTTTAACTCTTGCCCCGCGTATGCTGGGGTTTCACCTTTAACCGTATCTTCTTTAAGTTTCATATACTTCTTCAAACTTCTGGTTGCGCGTTTAGAACTGAAATTGAATTTCATGTCATGCATGCCGGATGTTGTTACACCCAAAACAGTTGCTGTAAGCATATTCAATGGCACAACACTCGTACAGAACATGAGAATCAGGAAAACAAGAGCAGGAAAAAAACCGGCGAAAAG
>JAOZNZ010000461.1:0-1737 GCA_029933535.1 bacterium
TTTTATGAATATTATAATAGTTGGTGCAAAAGCCAGTGGAAAAAGTACAATAGGAAAGGAATTATCAAAATTACTTGAAATTCCATATTCCGAGACAGATGATATTATCGAATCTATGTACGAAAAAGAAACTTCCACAAAAAAAACATGTAAAGAAATTTATGATTTGATTGATGAAAATGGTTTCCGGAAAAAAGAAGAAGAAGCTGTAGAAGCTATATCTTGCAGTAATTGGAATATTATTATCTGTGGCGGATCAACTTTTATGTCTCAGCAAAACAGAAATATTTTAAGGAAAAATGCTATTATTGTTTTTTGCGAATGTGATAACAATACATTATGGCATCGAATCAAAAAAAATATTACATCACTGCATGGGTTAAACAAAACAATTATGCAGGAAAGTTATAAAAAAGATGCTGTTTTAAAAAATGAAATCTATACACCTTTTGCTGATATCATTATTGATACCAGCAAAAAATCTCCTGCTGAATTGGCTGAAGACCTTCAAATATTAATAAGTGATGAGATGGCTATTCGTTGTACTGCGGGAAATACATACGGTGAAATAATTCGCACCACAACGTTTGGTGAAAGTCATGGGAATGCGATAGGCGCAGTTCTTGAAGGAATTCCTGCCGGTGTTGTTATGACAGAAGCAGACATTCAGAAAGAACTTGACCGGCGCAAACCGGGGCAAAGCAGGGTTACCACTCCTCGAAAAGAAGAAGATAAAGTACATATTTTATCAGGTATTTTTGATGGAAAAACTACCGGAGCACCAATTGCTCTTGTTATATACAATAAAAATTTTGATTCTTCAAAATACGAAAAAATTAAAAATGTTTTTCGACCCGGACATGCTGATTTTACGTTCTTTCGTAAATATGGTTATCGGGATCATAGAGGAGGCGGACGATCTTCCGGACGCGAAACCGCTTCACGGGTTGCTGCAGGTGCAATAGCCAAGAAAATATTGACCGGGCAGGGGATTGATATTTATGCTCACGCAATAGAAATAGCGGGAATTAAAGCGACGAAAACAGATTATAAAACTATAGAAGAAAATATGGTGAGATGCGCTGATGAGGATGCAGCTCCCCTTATGGTCGCTGCTATTGATAAAGCCCGTGTCGCTTCAGATTCGGTAGGAGGAATTGTTAAGTTAGAAATTCATGGCTTACCGGCCGGGCTTGGAGATCCTGTTTTCGCGAAATTAGATGCAAGATTAACTTCTGCAATTATGACTCTCGGTGCTGTAAAAGGTATTGAAATTGGAAAAGGATTTGAATTAGCCAGATGTCGCGGAAGTGAATCCAACGACAAAATGAAAGACAATAAATTTTTAACTAATAATTCAGGTGGGATTGTTGGAGGAATTTCTAACGGACAGACAGTTATTCTCAAAATAGCTGTAAAACCTACTCCAACTATTGAAAGCGAACAGGAAACGATTGACCAGGAAGGCAACAATGTCAAAATTTCTGTTAAAGGTCATCATGACCCATGTATTGTCCCGCGTGTTATTCCCGCTATAGAAAGTATGGCAGCTTTAGTTATACTTGATGTCAAAGAAATACAAGCAAGACTTAGAAACAAACAACAAAACTCAAATAATAAATAACAAATAAATAACAAAGCTCAAATAATAAAATCCCCCTAACCCCCTTTAGAAAAGGGGGAATAATAAAATCCCCCTAACCCCCTTTAGAAAAGGGGGAATAATAAAATCCCCCT
>JAOZNZ010000461.1:1837-3394 GCA_029933535.1 bacterium
AACCCACTCCCGATGTAAAACCGGGATAAAATTCAAGGGGGAATAAAAAAAGAAAAAACACATGGAAATAAACCATAAGATTATTTTGAAAAAAGCGGTATTTTTGGATCGTGACGGAACAATTATTGAGGATGGTGGATATTTATCAAAGCCATCCCAGGTGATGTTCTTTAATGATACATTTGATGCGCTTAGACGTCTTCAAAAGGATTATATGCTGTTTATTGTCACAAATCAACAGGGCATTTCAGAAGGCATTTTAACAGCAAAAGAAGTGGATTGTGTTAATCAATATGTAGTTGATTCACTTAATGATGCCGGAATTAATATTATGGATGTATATGTTTGCCCACATACTAAAGCCGATAATTGTGAATGCAGAAAGCCGAAACCGTATTTTCTTCATAAAGCAAGTAAAGATTATTCTATCGAACTGGAAAATTCATTTGTGCTTGGTGATCATCCAAGTGATATTCAACTAGCAATACAAACCGGGGCCAATAGTATTTATCTTCTTACCGGTCATGGAAAAAAACATCTTTCAGAGTTAAACAGTAATGAAATTGTAGCTTCTAATATTAGCGATGCTGTCAGCCGGATTCTTGGAAAATAAACTAACAAACAGAACACGGAATTTAATAGATGAAAAAATATTTGACTCTCGCCGCGTCGATAGTTATAATGCTTAGTATCGGTGGGGTTTATGCGTGGAGCATATTTGTTCCGCCACTCACAGCGAATTATAATCTTACGACTGTACAGACTCAAATTGTTTTTGGTTTCACCATTGCCGTTTTTTCAATTGCCATGATATTTGCAGGCAAAACAGAAAAAAAATACGGAGCCAAAATCAGCACTTTTATTGGAATGATTTTATTCGTTGCCGGCTATTTAATCGCTTCGATGTCCGCCGGAAATATATTTTTACTTATTGCAGGAATCGGCGTGCTATCCGGTACCGGAATTGCCTTTTGTTACATATCGGCTCTAATAAGTCCCGTTAAATGGTTCCCGGACAAAAAAGGTCTCATCACCGGGGTGGCCGCGGCCGGTTTTGGTGGTGGAGCTATCATTCTTTCTAATATTGTTGAACTTCTTCTTATTAAAAAAGTTGATGTGCTTGAAATTTTTTTTGATATAGGATTGGTTTATGGTGCGATAATTTTAATCAGTCTTTTCTTTTTATCGTCTCCGAAAATAAAAGAAAGCAGCGAAAAAGTATCCGGCAAAAGCATTCTGATTTTAATGAAAGACAGAACTTTGTTAGGTCTGTTTTTTGGAATGTTTGCAGGTACTTTTGCAGGTCTTCTCGTTGTTGGAAATCTTAAACCAATGGGATTGTCAAGCGGTGTTTCTGAAAATATGGCGACTCTCGGTATAAGTCTTTTTGCTTTAGGCAATATGTTTGGAAGAGTATTTTGGGGATATGTTTCCGACAGATTAAAAGGAAAAACTGCCATTATTATTTCACTCGCACTTCTAACAATTTCTACACTGGCATTGTCAATAGTAACCTGGCACGGCATACTTTTCCTGTTAGTTTCTCTTGCCATAGGA
>JAOZNZ010000462.1 GCA_029933535.1 bacterium
TATCACCGTTCATAATATCAGTCACCATATTAGTTGTAATGGCATCATATTGAGCAAGTGAAAAGACCATCATATTTGCGAATTTTCTTATTTCTTTCAGCTCTTTTTTATTTTTCAGGACATCGTTTTTATAAAAATAACCATGATATTTCAAACGGTTTGCATCAAGATAATTTCCAGACATCGTTTGTTCTCCGTTGCAGGTGGTTGATAGAAAGATGGACATAATGCAACACACCCCGGCGCTTAGCGCCACCCCTCTCAAGAGGGGAATTAGCCACCCGGGCCAACTTCTAAAACAGTAGGGGAGTTTAGCGGACATAATGGACAGGTGTTTTTTAGATTTCGATTTCAATTTTATTCTTTTAACAAAATTCATATAAGCTCCTGAATAAATAATTAAATTTCTGTGTTATTCTGTGTGTTCCGTGGGCAGAAAAAATAAAAATCAGAATTCGGGCTTCATTTTTGCTTGATCTTATCAAGATACGATTCAATGCTTTCTGCAGTGTGCTTTTAGTTAAATTGATTGTACATCTGTTCAATAAAATATCTGCTGTCGTCTTCCACTCTGCCCATTTTTGTTCCCCTTATAAATTTAGAAGATTCACATTTGCAGAAAATGTTAATTTCAAAGAATATCTTATCTTTGGTTTGATGTGCGGCAAAAATAAATTCTCGAACGTCAAGATGATTGCTTATGTGTTCGGGTTGGTCATAGTAGAAAACTGTTTTCCCGTCTTCACTTGCACCGATATGAATTGTAGTTTTAATTTTGTAATCTCTTGCACCGAAGCCGGCTGCCATTACGACTTCATAATTCAATTTTTTCCCTCTAAGCGATTTAATAAGATTATAATCAGGATTTTTTTCTTCTTTTTTGAATTCCGGTGGAATAGTAAATTTAGTGCTTACAATTGTTTTTGGAAAGTCCTCTTTGTAATAATCAGGATTACATAAGCGCATTAAGATTGAATCTAACTTGTTGGCTTTCTCTGAAGATGATAGGTTTGAGATATCAATTGCCCACTTAGCATTCATGAAAACATCCGGCCAATCCTTTTCCGATTTAATCACCGGCGGCTTGCCTACAGTCGGGAAAACGTTTTTTGTCATATCTTCAGGATAGCTGCCTTTCAATATACCGTTTCCAAAAGAATATTCTAAAGCTGTAAAATCTGAATTCCATTTTACCGCGCCGGTTTTTTCATCGACCTTTGTTTCTGTTTTGATTGGTGCATGTTTGTCAGCTTCCTGTTCAGACGGTTTTATTTTGCTTATGTCTAAAGAAGATTCTTCAGAAGAAAATTCAGGTAAATGAGAACGGATTTCTTTCGAAAAGTCCGAATCATCATCATATTTTTTTGCTATATCGCTGATGAAATATGCCTGTTTAGCTTCTTTGGGAGGTAATTTTGTGTCTATAACCCCGTTTTCATATAATCGCCAATCTAAAAATCCATTTAAAAGATATTCGATATAGAAATTAACTTTGCTTTTTGAAACGTTGGCAAAATGGCGTATCAAACTTACAGTGCAATTCCGGGTAATTGTATTATAAAATTCCGGTTCATCATTTAATTTATTTGCTTCTGAAAGCATATCAAGCAGCAATTTTCGGGATTCTTCAAGCGGTGTTTTTAACGGATAAAGATATACATGTTCGCCTGTATAATTTGTGCGAAGGCGAATAACGTCACGTTCATCAGCTATCACATACATTATTTCATACATTTTAAAAAGGCCTTTAACAGGATCGTATGTTTCGCCTTTTTCACGTCGTAATTCAATTGATATTGCGAGACATTCATCATCTTCAAACTCAAAACTTAAAAAAGTATGCGCGACAGCTTTGGAGGTTCCCCAATAAGAAACAATAAAATATAATTTCTTTAATTTGTTAAGATCAAAAGTTTTATCGTAATAACGCGGTGTATATTCAGTTGCGGTTTTGTAGTCAAAATTCCTGATATTGTAAACAGTTACAAAATTATTGCTGATTGTTGCATGTGAAAGAACCGACATTGGTGGCGACCAGTTACGATCGTTGGAAGCCGGAATAAGTGACCACCAGACAAGAACGAGGATGAATGTTCCTGCGAAAGCTGACAAAAAAATCCATCGGCGCTTTACATTCAGAAAAAATGCGAGGTTGGCAAAAATAAAAATACCGACAGCGGTAAGGCGTAAAAACAGTGCGGGTGATTTCGCGAAATAAATTGCCAGAACAGCCCAAGCGGACATAACGATAACAATAATTCCAATTAATGGCGTTACCAGCCATTTCCAAATAATTTTTTGCAATGTTTTCATAATTATATTTAACCCCTTCAACGAAGTAACGCTTTGTGCTCATTAAAAATTCTGCAATTATTCAATTTATCAATTATTCATTCTGCCGCGTTTTGATTCTTCTTTTTCTGTAATGAATTACCACCAGGGCGTATGCTGCAATGTTTATTAAAATCACGAGAATTCCGAGAAACAATTGCATTTTATGTGTAAGCCCTGACGGATAAATGATTGACACAATATAATGGTCTATAAATCCACCCGAATATCCGGCTTCTCCGCCTGCCTGTCTAAGTTGCTGTTCAAAAGGAGTCAGCGGGCAAATCCAACCATAGAATTCTATTAAAACTCCCCAAATAACGCAAGGGATATGAAGAAAAATCATCCGTTTCCATTTCAAAGCCATGAATCCGCCAATCAGCACAAAGCAAATAAAGCTGAGGTGGATAAGTATTAATATGTCTGCTGTAAGACTATATAACATGTATTAAGGCCGGATGTAAATGATTCTATTCGTTGGCATTTGTTTCCATAATTTGAAAATGAGTTTGTTCTTTTTAGCAGTATATTTTATAACGGCATCTTTCTTTTTTTTATATTTCCAAACTTTCCCGTTTCTTTTCGATTCCAGCTTTTGGGGCCAGTAAAAACTTTCTAAATTATCGCCATTGAGAATTCCTATTGTGCCGTTGCTTTGAAAATATTGTTCGAGGCTATCCGGAGTAACATTCTGGAGCTTTAAAGTTTTACCTTTATATTTAGCAAAAGCGCTATTTAAAATGATAATGTTATTCGTATCGACAGAATATCCCGGAGGCGGGGTTGTGGTTAGTTGGCCCAAAGATCTTCGTGTGCAATATGGAATATAGCCTTTAGAATAAGCATTTGAATAACCTTCCAAGGCGTGATGCAAAGCATATTCACAATCAAACACAGGAATGCCTGCATCTTTATATTGATTTAAGTAATTAAGATAATAATTTACAATATCGCTGGAATTTACTATGTCATATCCATCAGGTTTGTTCCAATCATCAGTCGCTTTACCCTCAAACCAAATTCCTTCCTGTGCAATGGCATCAATAGCCGGGAACAGTTCCG
>JAOZNZ010000463.1 GCA_029933535.1 bacterium
ACCTGACACCCGACACCTGACACCCGACACCCGACACCTGACACCTGAAACCCGACACCTGACACCTGACACCTGACACCTGAAACCTGAAACTTGAATAACTAATGATGAAAACAACAATACTATTAATTTTCATTACAACTGTTTTGCAAGCTGTGCAGACAAATATATTTCAACAATCTCCGATACAGGCTCAAACATATTTCCGCGAGGGAATTAAACAAGTAAAACGTCAAAATTACCGTTCCGCAATACGTTCGTTCAGGTCGGCAGTTCAACACGACCCCAATCTTGGGGAAGCATATCTTAATCTTGGCGCGTGTTATGAGCGAATAGGGCAGTTTGAAAACAGCATACCATATTTTGAAAAAGCAATTTCAGTAGATAACAACAATCCTCGTCTTGTATATTTATTTGGAGTAGCGCTTGGACGAAATAACAAAAGAAAAGAAGCCGTTAGATATTTAGAACGCGCAGTTTATATGGATCCCAGGAATCCTGATTATTTATACAATCTTGGAGTTGGATATTCATCATTAACACAGTACGCTTTTGCCGCAACCTGTTACGAACAGGCAGCAGGAATAGTCTCAAATAATAGCGCTGTCTGGTATAATCTCGGTCTCTCAAAATTATATTTGGCTAAAACAAACGAAGCGGTATCGGCATGGGAAAAAGTTGAAATTGATTCTCCGGTAGCATCACCTGCTTTATATTATCTTGGATTAATGGCTTACAACAGGCATGATTATAAAATAGCGATGTCTAAAATAAAAATGTCACTTGCTTTAAAACCCAATTCTATTGATGCTCAATACTTGAAAGCTATTCTTCTCGGGGAAGAAGGTAAATACAATCAGGGAATAAATCTTCTTGAAAAAGTTTATTTAATTAAACAAGGAAATGAAATCGAAAAAAAAATAGCTCTGTTATATCTTAAATGGGCGAAAACAGCCGTAGAACAAAAAGAATATAAAATAGCACTCCATAGATACAGACAGGCAGGAACATATATGCCTGAAAATCCCGAAATACAAATAAATATTGCTGAAACCGCATTCAAAACCCGGCAATATGATATTGTAATACAAGCACTCGGTCGTGCGCAGCATACAACTGTGACTGAAAACCAGGAAGTGGCAGTAGATGAATTAAGGGAAAAACTTGCTAGAGTTAAGAAAAACAAAAAATGACACGAATTGATTGGAAGCCGGCCAGCAAATTTTTGCAGGCAACAGCCTTTTTTGGTGATATACTGAGAACCCCGTACTGATTTATCATCGTCTTTCAGGCAAAGGGTAAATGGCCTTTTGACTTGTTGAATATACGCTATGTTAGTGTAATTATATTCCCCATTGCCACAAGGCTAGTGGAATAAAAACGATAATGAACCAATAAATTATTATATAATCTAATAAGTGCTTGACAATAGCAAAAACTTTTGGTATCATATTGCACAATTAATTAAAGAACAAGTAAATTTTTAAGTAGGGTTTTAGCAAAATAACACAAGTGCTTCAGTATTTAGGGCGTATAGAATTATGCGCAAAATATAGGAATACAAGCACTTTATCAGTTTAAATACTTGATATATATTAAGTGAGGAACACAAGTGGCTGACAAAAAAATAATAGGTATCGATCTCGGACATGAAACATTGAAATATGTGGCTCTTTCAATTATTTCCGATAAACCGGGAATAAAAGAATGCAAGTCGCAGGATTTAAATCTCGCAATTGATGCTGATGATTCAGCTTGGCGTGAAGCGGTTGTTAACGTGCTGAAATCATGGAAAAGCGAAAAACTTATCCAACCCGAAGACGAATTATATATCACTGCTCCTAATGATCAAGTGCTTATCAGAGCATTGAAGATTAAAACTGAGGATATTAAAAATCAGCTTGAACAGGAAGCCGATAAGCAAATACCGGTTTCTTTAAATAACGTTGATTGGGATAGCGTGGTTGTGGGAGAAGAGAACGAACAGAGTCACCTCGTTCTTGCAGCAGTAAAAAAAGAAATCGTTGAAAATATTATTTCAATTTTAACTGAAGCAGGCCTTGAAGCTAATTCAATTGACTGCGGTGCAATGGCTATCGGAAATGTATATTTACATTCTTCGGGCGGTGAAGCGGAAACTTCCGCCGCGATACTTAATATTGGTGCTACCGCAAGTGATCTTGTTATAGTTGACGGTAAAAAAATCTGGATAAGAACTTTGCCGGTTACAGGTAAAACTATTGTTTCTTCCCTTGTTAAAAACTTGAATATATCAGAAGAAGAAGCTAAAAAAGCAATTTCTTCTCAGATTGATTTAGCCGCTCCGGCAGGTGAAGAATCTGATACTCTGAAAAATGTACGAGCAACAATGTCGAGACTTGTAATGGAAATTACAAGATCATTAACGTTTTTCAAATCTCAACTGGGAGGCGAAAAGCCCAAAAAACTTCTTGTCTGTGGCGGTTATAGTAATGTTCCCGGCTTAACAACTTTTCTTTCCGGACGTCTTAAAATAGATGTATCGGAATTTAATGTTTTTCAGGCATTTGATAAAACAATTGAAAAAACTTCCCTCTACCCACAGGCCCTTGGGTGCGCGCTTGCCGGTGCCGGTTTAACTCCTTATGCAATAAATATTCTGCCTAAAGGAGTTCAGCTTCAACAGTCGTTGGAACGGAAGAAAGTTTGGATTGCGACATCCGCATATATATTTGCTGCAATATTTTTCGTTCTTTTTGCTCTTGTAAGCATGAAAAGTTCAGATGTGAAAGAGCAGGCAGAAAATGCCAATAATGAATTAAGTAAAGTAACTACGCTTAACAGCAAAATTGGTAAAATTCAAAAACGAATTGATAAAAAACAACTCGAAATAGATGAAATCCATCGCGTAATCTTGAGTCGTGATCTATATGTTAAAGCATTACAGGATTTTAGCAAAGCTATTCCTTCAAATTTCTGGATTAGCGGAATTGAAAATGTTACTTTTGGCGATATCTATGAAAGAGAATTATTAGAATCCGATAATGCCGGTCCGGGTGCAATTATTGTAGATGAAAAATCTGAACTTTATAGCCGTCCTGTAAGATTGCTGGTTCGTGGTGGGTATTATGGTAATTGGATGGACGATATGCCGAAACGGAAGGAAAAGGTTGCTAAAATCCCCGGATTCGCAGGTTTTACTCAACGCAGAATGACTAAAGAAAAAAAATACTACACTTTCGAGTTGGACATTGACCTTGATACTAATTACAACGACAAACCCGATCTGGAAGATATAAAATCGGCTAATAATCGTAAAAATAAGTCAAGACGTAGATAATAATGCGAAATTATTCGCAACAACAGAGAAACAGACGAAAATGCTTGATCTGAACAAAAA
>JAOZNZ010000037.1 GCA_029933535.1 bacterium
TATCAAAAGCAAAATATCATAATTTATACAAGCTGATGAACAATGAAGTTTCGCGTTTGCTTTCAAAATATCCATCTACAATTAATAATAAAAACACAGCTGATGAAATAAGTTCAAGTCACCCGGGAATAAAATTTATTTTAAAAAACAGATATGATTCTGAAAATAAAATTGTTGATGAAAAACTTCTTAACGCAATGTTAAATTTTGCTCTGTCAATTGAAATAATTCGATCTTCAAAATATTTGGAAATTTGTAAAAAAGTGTTGAAGCATAGCGGAAGTTATCTTTGGGATAAGCCGGTAATTCGTGCTGTGATGAAAATTAAAACAAGTGATTTTAATAAATATCAGTTAATAAAAAGCACGCTTAAATCAACCCGAAATACCGAAAACGATAAATGCGAATGGGATTTTAATAATCCCGCAACAATTAATTTCTCAATTAAAAATATATCGTCTGAAGCTTATATGATCCTTTCTTTGTGGAGACTTAATATTGAACACAAGAAAAAAACGGCTGAAACAATAAACTCGTTGAGCAGCTCATCTTTTACCGCGAAAGCAGTGGCTGTAGACCGGCTTGCTTCTGATGAGGAAACGATTTCTTATCTTAAAAAAGTTCTTGAAAGCAATGATGTGAATTTACGGAGTTTTCTTGCCCTGAGGCTTGCAGAAGAAACCAACGCTCCGGCACGGAAATTGTTGAAAGAGTTTGGGGAAGTTAATCGTTAATAGTTAATCGTTATTAGTTAATAGTTATTAGTTAATAGTTATTGAAAAAGATACTAAATAATGGTATAATATTATTATATCATTTATGCCGTTAAAAATAACATTAAAATGACATGTTGTTTTTTTTAGTGTGGAATTTCACCTTAACATATAATTGAAATTATAATATTACAACTATTATTCTAATGAACATTAACCAAAAAAAACGTAAAATCTCCCGCCCGCCCAGAGCATACGCCGGGTCAGAGACCTTTAAAAAAGAGGGGGTTTTACGGACCACGCCCCACGGACCAATTCAATATTCAATATTCAACAACTTGTCCCGAGGCCGTAGGCGCTCGTGGAAGAAATTTTCAATTATAAAGTTAGGAAATAACTTCTTTTACTTTTCCATTGCTCATTTCTTGTTGATTATTTCTCGGTTTAATTCGAACTTCAAATCACGGATCACGCCCGGCATGCGCCGGGTGCTTCGCAAACTACGGGCAGCGACGAATTTTGGCAATTCACTGACCTCTGACCTCCGACCTCTGCGTTCTGTTAATGGCATTGCTCTTGTAGCAGTTCTTGCAATTCTGGTTGTTCTTGCCATAATGGCAGCTTCATTCACCGCGCTAATGAACATTGAATCCAGGCAAAGCGCATCGCAATTAAATTCACAGCAGCTTGATATGCTTGTTAATTCCGGACTTGAACAGGCAAAAGCGATATTAACAGTTGATGAGTTGAATAAAGAAGCGAATAGTTCTATATTGACAATGTCAGATGGTGAACCTTCTTATTCAAAATGGATGTATGTAAAAGATAATGAAGGGACAATTTGCGGAAGATATAAAATCCGAATTGAAGACGAATCTTCCAAAGTGAATGTTAATAAAGCATTTCTTTTAAAAAACGGTAAAGGAACAGGTTGGGATACAGGGGAAGTAGTTCTCCCGCGTGCACTTGGGATTCCTCGGAAAACTGCAAAAAGACTGATAGATTATCGTTATGGGAAAAACAAAATCCCGGGCACACGAGGTGATGATGACCAAAACAATCTGATTCTCATGGCTGACGGAATTGACAATAATGCGAATGGTGTTATTGATGAAGATGATGAAGGAATAAATGATCCCAAAGAATATTCCGCTGAACATTTGAGAGGTGATGACACAAAGTTCAGCAGTATGACTGAACTGATGAATGTAATACTGACGGACAATAAAAAACTTTCAGCTAACCTTTACGCGGGACTTATGCGTGAACTTCCCCGCAGAGCAACAATCTATTCTGTTGATAAGCCGGGATCACCAACACTTCCGAACGATATTCCTTCCGATATTAACAGTATAACGCCGCGAGAATGCCGCAAGTTGTTAATAAGAGCGAATTCAGATGTGCCGTTTGAACCGAATGCTGCAAAGCAGATGCATCTTGCGACTAATTTAATAGATTACCGTGACGAAAATCATGTTTTGTCAACTCTTGGTTCAACTTATGGTGTTGAAGCAATTTGCTTTAATGAAATTCTTGCAAACGATGAATCGTATTCTGTTGATCCATTGATGGGCGCATCGCCAACCGCGGACAGTAAAAGCTATTGGAAAGATTATTATGGTTCCACAGATGGTGGTCGACTGCTTTATCGTGTTGATACAATTTACGATTGTGTTCCTGATGACCCGATGATGCCGAGTGGAGAATATTACTATAATCTTGATCCCCGACGTGGCTGGCGAATAAGAAACCAACCCGGGAAGACGCAGATTGGTGGTATTACAGGTGGAGGAAGTATAATATTGAGATTTCCTAAAACTATCGGTAAAAAAGGCAATACATCGAGTCAGGACATAAAACCATATTACAAACAAGTTAAACCGGACGATCTTCCCGGAGGAAAATCGTGGTGCCGTTGGCCGAGTTCGGGATCTAGGGTGCATGTTTTTGGTTCGGAATCGCAATACGAAAGATTTTATGCCAATATAATAAAAACGTTACGTAAAGTGAACAGTGCGGATGGTAATCGACCAAAATTTCCAAAGAATTATTTTAAAAACTCATGGGCTATGGTTTATGGCTGGTCAGACAGTCCGGTAGACAATAATCCTAAATCAATAGGATGTTTTCTGATTACATCCGGTGACCAAAACTCAATTGTATTAAAATCAACGGATGTTAATTCAGGAGAGAGATTTAGTACACGACTCACGAAAGCAGGAATGGCTTTTGACAACTGTGATTTGAGTTTGACAATTAATTCCTGGGGCGATCGTTCGCCTTTTGCAATGGTGCCAAATGCTAATGTAACATATTTAATGAGATCACGCAAACCGGTTGCCGGGCGATATTTTAAAATATTAATAGGTCGTCCTCCAAAAGGACGATATACAGATGGGTATCCTAATGAACTTGGTGTGTCGGGAGCTGTAGGTGGTGGCTTTACGGATGATAGTGATTACTTACGGCAGTGGGTATATAATGATGGGGACCCTATTAAAACTAAAAGCGGCGGTTGGATTAAAATCATGCTTACTTCATCTCCTAAAGTAAGCAGAGCGAGGAAAATCAGACAGTGGCTTTCTTATTTCAGAATGGTTTCTCCTGAAGTTGTTGAAATGTATAATGCTTCTGCAACACCTATTTCACTTGCCAACTGGCGTGTGATATGCAACACAGGAAGTCTCGCCACGCAAATAGGAAGAATTCACAGTACCTCTTATTATGACCAGAAACTGCGCAGGGGAATTACTGACGATAATCCGGTAGTTCAACCAAGCGGACATTTTTATCTTGTTAATGATATAGAACTTTTTGATGGGTGGTTTGGCAATGGTGATAACAAATGGGGATCACGCGCTGACGAGCAGGTTCCTGTATTTCAGATGGATGAGCAAAACTGGGGAGTGGCATATAAAATCAAAAAAACTCATATGAACTATCCACCATCAGGGCGCGCGGGATATTCAATCATTGTTGATGAACGAGACCTTGATAAAGAAATATTCAATCTTGAAACGATTAAATTTGTTGATAAAGACGGCGCTGATGATCCGGATTCGTGGAATAATATTTATGCACCTGTTGTCGCTGAAAATATTAGAGAACAAAATGAAATATTTATTGACCCGATTGCTAAAGACACGGATATTATTAGCGGAGAACTTGTCGGGAAATCAGTTATGATTCTCGGATTACCCCATGCCGGTGGTATTGTTTCCCTTACACTAAAAAATGAATATGATCAGGTTTGCGCGAGAACTGTTGATTACGGAAAAGTTGAAGTTGATGAACTTAATGTAAGCACGGAAAAAATTGATCCTACAAAAACTACGTGGGTTAAAAGACAAAACCCTTCAATCGGCGGTACTGAAAATGATGCTGAAAATCGGGCAATGAAAACTCATCATAATGATAAATTCTTCATTAAAAACGGACCCTTCTGCAGCATCGGTGAAGCAAGAAATATTTCCACAGGTAATGATTTCGAACGACTTGGCGGCAGCGGAGATATTTCAAAAGGGGCTAACGCCCTTAGCGCGCTTTCAAAATATATGTCTTCATCTCATGTTCGGCTGGAGTCATGTCTCGGTGATGTAACACGTGTCGGATGGAATCAGGCTTATGATGAAGTGGTTGGTTCGTCATTATCATCTGTAAAAGGTAAAAAAGGAGGATGGAAAAATAATAAATGGGAAGGTCATACTCTTCGTTTTCTTACAGGTCCGCTCCGCGGTGAAAAATACCCCGTTATTTCAAATTCTAAAAATACTTTTATGCTCGCTCAGAAGAATTCAAAATATATCCCGAGGTCATCGCCTAATCGCAAAGCTCTGAAACCAAACATTGGCAACAAATTTACGGTAGGACCAGGTTATCAGACTCCAATGTGCTATACAAGAGCTAGTGGTGAGTCTGCTGTGTGGACCTGGGAGAATGTGATCCCGTATCCCGGAACATATAATTTATATATTCACGGTCTTAATGATGCAATTGACACGACAGAATTTCTTGAGGAAAATAATAACGCGTCAATTGATGTTGAAGTCTGGAATTACAAAATCAAAGAATTTGACTTGTTGAAAAAACGGGGAAAATATGGTAAACAAGACTCTTTTAATGCAGGCAAAATTAAACCGGATAATATTTCGGATAACGGAAATATAAAAATAAAATTAACATCCCATGATGTTGTTGAACGAAATACAGGCGATAAAACAGGCAAAATCTTGGTGGGTTCAGGTGGTAAGCAAACAGGAATGGCTTGGTTTAATTACGCGATCGTAACTCCTGTGCCGGTTCCGGGAAGAGTAAATATTAACTCCGCGGCACCGCGCCTGCTTGCAAGTTTGCCGGGAATAAATGCCGAGTTAGCGAAAAATATTTATGAGGGTATGGATAGGGATGGTAAAAAAACTCTGAAGCCTTATAAAAATCCCGGGGATTTGTTTAAAGTTAAAGGTATGACTCCGGATATTTTTGAACGATGTGTGAATATACTTTGCCTTGATTCAAGCGCTTTTACAGTTGAAGTTGAAGCTCAAATCCTTAAATTAAAAAATAACGATAGACCTGTAAAAACGGATCCCAACTCGATATTGGCATCCCGAAAAAAACGTTTTGTAATTGAAGTCGATAGTAAAACAGACGGATATTTAGATATTATCGAAAAAGAAAGATATCCGGTAAGGTAGCCTATTGAACGATTGAAACGATTGAAACGATTGAAACGATTGAAACGATTGAAATGATTGAAATGATTGAAATGATTGAATGATTGAATGATTGAATGATTATTCTTAAAACCTTAAAACCTTAAGGTCGCCTTAGCGACCAACCTTATAACCTTTAAACTTAAAAAAAAATGAGAAATATCGTTGCCGAAATTAAAAAAAATGCTAAAATCAAAAATAAAATTATCGTTTTCCCGGAAACCTGGGATGTAAGAGTCCTTCTCGCAGCTCCAATTATTAAATCAGAAGGATTCGCGCAGATAAAACTTATCGGTAATCCTGATGAAGTTAATAAACTAGCTGAAGAAAATAATGCAGATCTAACCGGCATCGAAATATTAGATCCTGAAAAACTAGTTGAACAATACAATTTTATTGATAAACTGGTTGAACTTAGAAAACACAAAGGACTAACACCGGATAAAGCAGCGGAAATGCTTGAAAATCATTTGTATGTTGCGGCTATGCTTGTCCATGAAGGTGAAGGACACGGATTTGTTGCCGGATCATCAAATTCTACCGCGAATGTTTTACGTGCAGCCCTTCAGGTTTTCAAAACAAAACCCGGATGTAAAACTTTGTCAAGCTGTTTTATTATGGATGTCCCCGATTGCGAATATGGCGCCGGAGGGCTTTTTATTTATGCCGATTGCGCTGTATTGCCAAATCCTACCGCTGAACAGCTTGCTGATATTGCCATTGCATCTGCAGCTTCATGTAAAAGTTTTCTTGGTGTTGAACCTAAAGTTGCTATGCTTTCCTTCAGTACAAAAGGCAGCGGGAAATCACCAATTATCGATAAAGTTGTTGAAGCGACAAGAATTGTTAAAGAGCGCGCTCCCGAATTAAGTGTTGATGGCGAGCTGCAAAGTGACGCGGCTATTATTCCTGCTGTTGCAACTAAAAAAGCACCTGGAAGTAATGTAGCCGGAAAAGCAAATACTTTAATTTTCCCGGACCTTAATACAGGAAATATTTGTTATAAACTTACCGAACGGCTGGCGAAAGCAGGTGCTTACGGTCCTATTATTCAGGGCTGCGGTAAACCTGTTAATGATTTAAGCCGAGGCTGTTCGGTTGATGATATCGTTACGGTAGCGGCGATCACCGCGTTGCTAGATTAAAGTAAGTCGCAGCCCCCCTTTGAAGGCGAAGACCGGCGTATGCTGGTGGGTGGCCAAAAGGGCGGGGGATGTTAACCCAGCGCGAACTTTTTACAATTTTTCAAACCACCGACACAAGGTCGGCGGGACAAAAAAATGGCGACCCGATAAAATCTATATTTGGGAAATTATCATCTCAAAACACCCCTCCTTACAAAGGAGGGGTGGCCGATAGGCCGGGGTGGTTCTCGTATTAGCAAGATTTTTTTGTAAAAAATATGCAAAAAATTCCTTAGTAAGAATAAAAACGCTAATTGATTTTGGGAAAAGTGGTTTTGTTGAGATGAGAACCACCCCACGCTAAAGCGCACCCCTCCTTGGTAAGGAGGGGATTTTGGACAATTGATTTTATCCAAATACTTTTTTGAGTGCTAATCAAACTATGAACATAACCTCTTATAATTTTAAAAGAATACTCCCACAAATCGCTGTGGGATTGTTTGTTTTATTTATTATCGCTGCGGTTGTTTTCCTAAATAAATTCACATACAAAAATAGCAGTTCTGATAATTCAGTCTCTCTAGATAAATCAGCAGAAGTATTGACTATCCTTTCACCGCATTGGGAAGGTATCCGTGTTGAATTTCAAAACGCTTTCAATAAATGGCGAATTTCAAAAGGTAAAAATCCGGTAAAAATTAATTGGATTGATGTCGGCGGAACATCCGACATTATTAAATACATTCGTTCTTCATTTAAGCATTCTTCTGAAGGAATAGATGCTGATATTTTTTTCGGTGGAGGAACTGAACCTTACATAACTCTTGCACGCGAAAATTTACTTACCAGGACAATAATTTCTGAAAATATTTTATCGAACATTCCACCCGATATTTTTGGTCAGCCTATTTATGACACTAATGGATATTGGTATGGCGCTGCGTTATCAGGTTTTGGAATTTTATACAATAAAGTTGTGATGGAAAAATTCAAACTTCCTATTCCAAAAACTTGGAATGATCTGTCGATGCCGCCTTTGAGAACATGGGTTGGATCCGCTGACCCCAGAAAATCAGGATCCACTCACATGATGTACGAAATTATTCTTCAGGCTTATGGATGGAAAACAGGAATGTGGACTATCGCGGCTTTATCAGGAAATATTCGTTCTTTCACTCAAAGTGCAAGCACGGTACCAAAAGATATCGCAGTTGGCGAAACGGCTGCGGGACTTTGTATTGATCAATATGCGTGGAGCACGATGGAGAAAATCAGTGGTGACAGATTAGGTTTTGCTTTGCCGAAAGGGTTAACTGTTGTAACGGCAGATGGAATTGCGGTATTAAAAGGAGCTCCTCAAGCTGCAATTGCTGCAGATTTCATAACATTTATTTTATCTGAGGCCGGACAAAAGATATGGATGCTGAGGAAGAATACAATTCCCGGATCGCCGGAAAAGTTCCAGCTAAACAAAATGCCTGTGTGGCCGTCATTGTTTTCGAAATACGAAAAATACACATATTTTACAGACAATCCTTTTTTATGGAAAAGTTCAGTTAAATACAGCTCACCAAAAAGTTCTGCAAGATGGGGGATTCTCAATGATTATATTGGCGCTGTATTAATTGATCCGCATAAAAAATGTGCTGATGCATGGGCAAAAGTATGCGATTTACCGGAAACAAATTCCATGAAAATACTTTTTCTTGAAAATTTAATCTCTGAAAATGAATTGATGAACTTCGCAACAAATCAGTATCGCGATAACAGATGGCGGGCAAAACTTTTATCTAAATGGGCTAATGAAGCTCGCTCGAAATATGATGAAATATTAAAGTAACGCAAGCTTCCAGCTTGCAGTATTATTAATTCAAGTTAAAAGTAAATGAAATCATAAAATCGTATCAATCATAAAATCATTAAATAATACTATGACCAGTGTAAAAATTAAAAAAATTGTTAAATCATTCGGCGATGTGCGAGTAATAAAAAGTGCCGATGTAGAAATTAAACCGGGAGAATTATTTTTTCTTCTTGGCCCTTCAGGCTGTGGAAAAACAACCCTCTTGAGAATTATTGCCGGTCTCGCCACGCCGGATTCCGGTAAAATATATTTTAATGATGAAGATGTTACTTTGCAGCCCACCCATAAAAGAAATACCGGAATGGTATTCCAAAATTATGCCTTGTGGCCGCACATGACAGTTGGCGAAAATATTTGCTTTGGACTGGATGTAAGAAAACTTCCTCGTGCTGAAAAACAAAAACGTGTTTCCGAAGCACTGGCTCTTGTTCATTTGCCCGGATATGAAGAGCGCTATCCTCATCAACTTTCCGGTGGGCAGCAGCAACGTGTTGCCCTTGCACGAGCTCTTGTTATAAAGCCTGATGTAGTTCTTCTTGATGAGCCGTTATCAAATCTTGACGCGG
Organism: bacterium; assembly: GCA_029933535.1. Lineage (GTDB taxonomy): Bacteria > Auribacterota > UBA3054 > UBA3054 > B51-G9 > B51-G9. Next base: position 8,980 of record JAOZNZ010000037.1, read on the forward strand.
GACTTCGTGAGGAAATGCGGCGCGAGATCAAGCATATCCACAAAGAATTGGGTGTTACAATGATTTTTGTAACTCACGACCAGAAAGAAGCTATGGCTATGGCAACGCGAATTGCTGTTATGCATGAAGGGAAATTTGAGCAGATCGGTTCTCCGTTAGAAATTTATCAAAATCCCGATAGCCTTTTTGTTGCTGAATTTGTCGGCGATACAAATTTGATGGATGGTGTTGTTGATGAAGTTTCTGATAATAAAATTTATATCACTACTCCGGTAGGAAAATTAATTTGTCCGGTTGAGCGAGCGGCAAAGTTGGTCAATCAAAATAAGAAAGTGAAAGTTAGTATTCGCCCGCAGGGATTATCTTTTACAGATGGAAATGACTCAGAGGAAATCTGGAAGGGGAGTGTTGTGGAATCGGCTTATCTTGGTGAGATGATTACAGCGGTTTGCAATGTTAACGGAATAAAATTAAGAGTAACAATGCTCGGATCGAATAGTTCATTGCCGAGAGATGGCGATATGATAAATTTAAAAATAAATTATTCCCAGGTCAGAATATTCGGGAAAGTAACATAAGCTTCCAGCTTATGGATTAATGGAATAATGGAATAATGGAATGGTGGAATGATGGAATGATGGATTGGTGGATTGAAAATTTTCGATCGACATTTTATGTCGAATAATTTGCCCCAACGGGGCTATTCATTATAGCCTATGGGCAACGCCCATAGGGAAGAAGAAAGGAACGAATTGTCCTCTGAAAGAGGACATCAAAATGAGATGAAATAATGTGCGTATGCAGCACAATCAATGTGCTTTCATTATATGATATGTTTGGGATTGATTTTTGAAGTCCTCTTTCAGAGGACGTGTTTACCACATGGCCAAACATAGGGCCGTTAGCCCTATGCTATAATGAATAGCCCCGTTGGGGCAAAAAAAATGATGGATTGATTGATGAATTGATGGATCGATGAAAAATCCAAAATTACAAATCCAAAATCACAAATCCAAAATGGATTAATGGAGAACCACCCCGCCCGTTGGGCACCCCTCCTTGGTAAGGAGGGGAGTTTGATGGAATGATGGAATGTCCAATAGGACCAATAACAATTAACTATTAACAATTAACAATTAACTAATAACTAACAATTTGAAAAAAAACTTAACAAGTACTTTTTTGTTGACTTCTATAATTATCTTCCTCGGATTGTTCTTCGTTTATCCGATGGCGCGAGCGCTTACGCAGTCGGTATTTTTTGAAGGCAAGTTTACGCTTCAGTTTCTTGCATCGATTTTTACTAATTCCAGCTTGCGTGCAGGTCTTGTTAACAGTCTGCTTATAGGTTTTTACACAACTCTTGTTACCACCGCAATCGCATTGCCGATGGCATGGATTTTTGTAAGATTTTCTTTCCCCGGGAAAGGTTTGATGAACGGACTGGTTCTTGTGCCGATGGTTATGCCGCCTTTTGTCGGCGCGTTAGGTATGAAATATATCTTCGCACGATGCGGTTCGCTTAATCTTATTCTCGCGAAACTTGGATTACCGATGGTTGACTGGCTTGGGGCAGGCGGGATGACCGGTGTTGTTCTGCTTGAAGTTTTGCATCTTTATCCTATTATGTTTCTCAATGTTTCCGCAGCGCTGGCGAATGTTGATCCTGCGATGGAAGAGGCGGGAAAATGTCTTGGGGGATCTCCGTGGACAGTTTTTCGAAAAATAACTTTTCCGCTTATGGTTCCCGGATATTTTGCTGGTGCGGTTATTGTATTTATCTGGTCATTCATGGATCCGGGCACACCTCTTGTTTTTGAATTTAGAAATTGTGTTCCTGTACAAATATTTGATCATCTAAGCGATATGAATGTTAATCCAATCGGTTACGCGTTAGTTGTTCTGGCATTATTTGTTGCAATAACTTCTTTCGCGCTTTCGAAATGGGCTTCAGGCAGGAAAACGATAATTTCTTCTGGAAAAGGAGCAACGGTAAGCGCTGAAAAGAAAGCGACAAGATGGAAACTTGTTTTCATTTATACTTTCCTTGGATTATTAACTTCAGTGGCTTTACTGCCTCATTTGAGTGTTTTAATGGTTTCTTTATCGGACAAATGGTTCATGACAGTTTTTCCGGAAAGTTTTACGCTTAAATACTTCAAACTTGCTGTTACGCATAAACTTGCTGCATCAAGTATCAGAAATTCTCTCCTTCTCAGCTCCTTTGCGACAATAGTTGATATCATTATTGGAATCGTACTTGGATATCTTCTCGTTCGCAAAAAAAGTAAATTAACCGGATGGATTGATACTCTTGTAATGCTGCCGCTTGCTGTGCCTGGAATTGTTTTAGGGTTTGGTTATATTGCGTGTTTTCGAGATTGGTCATTCGGAAGTTTCACCTTGAATCCGCAAATTAATCCTTTCCCGCTTTTGATAATCTGTTACAGTATACGCAGGCTGCCTTATGTTGTCAGATCAGCTTACGCGGGATTCAAGCAGCTTAGCGAATCACTTGAGGAAGCAGGCAGAAATCTTGGAGCGACAGGATTTCGTGTAGCGAGAAAAATAAGTGTTCCGTTAATTTCATCTCATCTTCTCGCGGGAGCGATTATAGCTTTTTCGTTTGCGATGTTTGAGGTGGGAAGTTCTCTTGTTTTAGCTTTCAAAGAGCAGGATTATCCAATCGCAAAAGCTATTTATGTGCTGAACATGAGACTAACTGATGGACCAAATATTGCAAGTGCGATGGGAATTCTCGGAATGATTTTACTTGCGGTAAGTTTAATTGTAACGGGAATGATTCTCGGAAAAAGAATGGGAGAATTGTTTAGAACGAGATAAGGAAGAATTGATCTAATTGACCTAATTGCTCTAATTAACCTAAACAATGACCAAAGTAAGAAAAAACCAATTTGTTTATTTCTTCTTTTGGATTATTGGGTTTTCCTTAGAGTAATTAGGTTAATTAGAAATTAGAAATTTAATAAAATAATGGATACTAATATGATTATCTTAATCGACATTGGAAATACAAATACAAACTGGGGTATCGCAAAATCAATTGATGATATTCGCGTATCACATTCGTCAAAAACAACTAAAAGCAAAACGGTTATAAAAAAACAATTCGAGAAAATGGCTGCTGTGGGTATTCCGGAAGGGATTGTTATTGGAAGTGTTGTTCCTGATGTTTGTGAATCCGTAAAAGAAATCGCAAAAACCTTTTGTAATGAACAAAATATCTTCGTTCCTTATTATGAAGAGTTCTCTGAACTTATGGAATTAAAAATTAAACCGGATATTATTAAACCGGGCGCCGATAGACTCGCAAACGCTTTTGCATTGAAAACACTTTACTCTTTGCCCGCGTGTGCTATCGATGTCGGAACAGCAATTACGCTTGAAGTGGTTGATAAAAGCGGAAAATTCCTTGGCGGCGCAATTGCTCCCGGAGAAGAATTGCAGCTTAAATCCTTGCAGGAATACACATCGCAACTTGGCGCAATAAAAAAATTACCAAAATCTGTTCCGGGAATTGGAAACACAACCGCAAATGCTATGGCAGTAGGAATCAAACGCGGAGTTCCATGGGCGGTTATCGGAATGTTATCAGGTGTTGAAGAATATCTTGGTCAACCTCTTGAATCAATCGTTGTAACCGGTGGTAATGCAATACCTATGTGTATGTTTTTAGAAAAAATTTATCAGAATGTTGAGAGTGACGAGTTGCTGACACTTCGCGGTCTCGCATCTGCCTGGTATGTAAAGTAGCATAAGCTTCCAGCTTATGGTTTATAGGTTAAAGGTTAAA
>JAOZNZ010000464.1 GCA_029933535.1 bacterium
CATCCATTTTGACACCTGACACCCGAAACCTGAAACCTGAAACCTGAAACCTGAATATCCAATATCGAACTCTCAACTACCAATTATCAAGTTTAGGACCTGACACCCCGCCTATGGCTGGGCAAGCCTGACACCTGAATAGGGCAACCACATAGGGATTGCCCCTACTTGCACCAACTACCCAAACAACGTCATGAAAAATCTACTTAACCGGTTACTGACACCTGACACCCGACACCTGAATTCACTGTTATTAGCCTTGCTAATATCCAGCGTATCTATCTGCAATGCCGGAAAAACTGAAGCCGAAATTAAACAAGATAAAAAAAACGCGGAAGCAAAAGAGTTTCTTGATAACTGGAAACCCTATATTCCGGAAATGGCAAAAGGAAAAGTTACTTACGGCGTAAGCACTGTTGCGCATTCCGGAGCTGTCAGCGCGACTATCAATGTCGCGTCAAACGCTCCCGCAAATTTTTACCAGTTTTTCCGGGATGTTGAAAATGTTAAGCCGGGCGAATTTTATGAACTGAGCATGTGGATAAAAACAGAAAATGTAGCCAATGGTGTTGGTGCGTTTATGGGTATTGGCGCTTTAGATCCGAATCCTCCATTCGACAGAATATTTTCTTGTGATTCTGAACGCGTAACAAAAAACACGGATTGGACATGCGTTACCGCGCCGATTCTTGTGCCGGAAGGTGTTCATACACTTCGCATAATTATTCTTCTAAATGGGACAGGCCAGGCATGGTATGACGATATCCAGCTCAAAAAACTTGACACTTTTCAAAAAATAAAAGAAGGTGAATTGATTTCTGTAAATGTTACTGACAAAGTTACCACAAAACAATTCATAGGTTTTGGTTACGAAGACGATGCGTTCTTTTTTAATGACGAAAACCAACTTACAAATGGTGCGCAATACATGTCAACTGAAGATTTGGAACTTCGCGCCGACAGAATCGAAGAACTTGATCCATCAGTAATTGCAACTCTTTTCTGGTGGGATGCTATTTCTCCTTCACGCGATATAAACAAAATAACATACGACACGCGAAAAATGCGTGATCTGATTAAAACTCTTAAAGTTCACCAAAAAGCCGGCGCAAAAGTTTTTATGGGCGATGTTCATTGGGGCTGGGATAAAGATAATTTTACATACAATGAAAAAAATGTTGATAAAGGCGCGAAAGAATATGCAAATCTTTTAAAATATTTAATCAAAGATAAAGGACTGAATTGTATTGAATTCGTTTGCGTATCCGGTGAAGTTGATATGGTTTTTGAAAAACTTGGAGGCTCATTTGATACCTATTTGAGAGCTGTCAGAATATTAAGAAAAGAACTTGATAATGCAGGCCTAAAGAATGTTAAAATTATCGGTGATAAATCAGGCGGGTTTGTTTGGCTTGACGAAATAGTACCTATTCTTGATGATCAATTTGGAATTTTTACCATTCATGAATACCCTGAACCCACTCAGGTTCATGTTGTTGATTACCGAATGAAACGGACTTTGGACATTGTAAAAAATCATTCAAAACCAATCGGTAAAAATAAAAAAGGACCTGTTTATAAACCAACCTTTTTGTATGAAATCGGCGCAAATAAAGCAGGCGATGGCGGTGCGGCTTCACTCATGTCACCTACTTATGATTATGGTTTGCTTTGCGCTAATATTGCGGTCCTCGGTTTGAATAACGGAATAGTCGGCGGATCTGTCTGGTGCTTGCATTCAATGTATTATCCAGGCTATAATATGATGAATTACGGAGTTTGGGAGTTCAAAGATAAAGATTGGAAAATTCGACCGGTCTTTTATGGATATGGACTATTTTCAAAATTTGCCCGTCCGGGAATGCTGCCTTTAAAAGTTAATACGGCCCCTGTTTCCACCGATTTTTCTTCGGGTGTTTTAAAAGATAAAAACGGGAAATATATCTTCTTTGCAGTAAATCTTTCGGATAAAAATGTAAAAGCAAAAATAACCGGATTGCCGAAAACAGATTTTGAAATTTATGAATATGCCGAAAACAGACTGCCAAAACCGGGTGACAAACTTTACGGAAAAATAGCAGCATTAAAAACGGGTAAAACAATAAACCCGGCTAATAAATCTCTTCAAGTCAAGGCGGAAACAATCATAATGCTGAAACAGCAGTGACGCGCCAAGGTTTGCATTCCCCCTTTCTTAAAGGCATTCCCCCTTTCTTAAAGGGGGTTAGGGGGATTTGTTCAGGCGCTCGGAGAAAATTCATCTCTTCGCGATGAATTTATAGTCCGAATTCTTGATTTTAGTTTTTTAAATTGCATAAAGAAACCAAATATGAACATGGGTACATGTTTTTTCATTGGCTTTTTTAAATAATCATTTTGCTGTAAATTATTTTGCAAACATAATTATTTTATCCTAATCTTTTTGACCTGAACACGGTTATGAATAATGGCTTTAATATTTCTTTCCTCATCGGCGGATTGATCGCCGGGCTGTCTGTCGGTGCTTTGTGTTTAAGTACATGCAGTTGTTTACTTCTTCCTATGTTTTTGAGCGCGCGGCAAAGTCTCCGTAAAAGTTTTTTCACTTTTTTAACTTTCTCTGCCGGTCGGTTGTTAGCATATGTTATTTTTGGAGCGGTGGCGGGATGGGTTGGTTCAGAGTTCAGTTCGTTTCCTTGGTTCAACTGGGTTATTGCCGCGGGATATTTGACAGCTGCGTTGTTTTTGCTGCATTATATAAACAGAGAGTCCCATTCCTGCGATTCAGAAAAAAGATCAAATAGATTCAAAAAAAAATCTATTCCTTTTTTTCTCGGCGTAACAACAGGGCTGAACTTTTGCCCGCCGTTTGTTCTTGCGGCTGCAGTGGCGCTTCAAACCAAAAGTGCTTTATGGGGAAGCTTATTTTTCTTCGCTTTTTTTCTTGGAACTTCTGTTTATCTTTTTCCTTTAATTTTTGCCGGAGCGCTTTCGCGATGGACAATTTGGAGAAAGATTGGAAAACTTGCCGGAACAATTGTCGGTTTTGTTTACATTTTCATCGCGCTTTCAACTTTTCACTCGCTTCTTTACCCTGAAACGTCAGTAGATTTAGATAAGATCATTGGTTCAGATTATAAAAATATTAAATTGATTGATACAAGAAAATTTGAGATCAATAAAATAGGTTATGCGGGAAAAACCCCTTTAATATTAATGATTTGTGATTCAGGCATTATATCAAATATTTTCCTTTTGAAAAATCAAGAGTCGGATTATGTAATTAAACCCGTCTCAAAATGGCTGAAACAATGGCACAGTAATTCAATAGATTTTTTACTTGAAAATTTAAACTCCGCTGATGGCGTAAGCGGAGCAACAATGACAATTGAT
>JAOZNZ010000465.1 GCA_029933535.1 bacterium
CCCCGCGCTAAAGCGCACCCCTCCTCAACAAGGAGGGGAGTCGAGGGAATTGGAGAGATTAATTTAACTATAAATTATTTTTGAAAAAAAGAATTTTATCCGTTGCTTAGGTTAATATTATGAAAGATATAATTGAAGAAGATAAAGAACCGAAATTTATTTCCGGCATTCATAATTATTGTGATGCGTGGTGTGATCGTTGTGCTTTTACCGAAAAATGTAAAATTTCTCCTGCTCAGGATGAATATTTTGACACCCCCGAGAAAAAGGACATCAACAACAAAGAATTCTGGGACTCTATGGGAAAAGTTTTCGCCGACACATTAAAAATGATTACTGAAAAATGTGAAGAAATGGGCATCGACACCAATTTCACGTCTGAAGAAATTGAAGAATACGCGGAAAAAGAAGAACGTAGGCGAAAAAAAACAAAGAATAAAATTGTCCCTAAAATGGCTCAAAAATATTCCGATATGATAACCGAATGGTTTGAAAAAGAAAATAATACACTCAAAGAAAAAGCGGAAACTATGAACAGTTTGCATGCTGCAGGAATCGACAGTTCCGATATTGTAATTGAAGGTGCGTATATTGAAGATGCGATAGAAGTTATTTACTGGTATCAGCATTTTATTTATGTAAAATTTATGCGGGCTATGCTTCGTGATGATGATGAATTTGAGAATCCTGATATTAAAGAAGCTATGGCATATGATTCAAACGGTTCGGCAAAAATAGCTTTAATAGGAATTGACCGTTCTATTTCAGCCTGGGGATCACTGCAGAAAAGACTTCCCGAAAGAAGCGATGATATTTTAGATATACTGGTGCATTTAGAAAGATTAAGAAAAAAAGCAGAGAAAGAATTTCCAAATGCACGGAAGTTTAAACGCCCGGGATTCGATAGCGCAGAGAATTCTTTTTAGCAGTACGATTTAGGGGGAGTACGATTAAAGATTAATTATTCTTTAAGGCAAAATAATTTAATACAAAGAATTTAATAAGCATAATATCAGAAGGAATAAAATAGTACTATAAATTTGATCAACAGAGCAAATTTTCTCAGCCATGCCTGCTAATTATCTACCCAGGCATGGCAAATTAGTGGCTAAAAAAAATTATTAGGCAGCAATGAAATAACAATGTATTCATAATTAATTTCAATCATTAAATCACCAGACCACCAAATCGTTAAATAATTAACTTAACTATAAATTCAATTTAAGAAATTGAATTTTCTCCTTCAGATGACAAAACTATTTAAAACATCTTTTATATGCTGCACAGCATGCAGTGTTTTTGCTTTAACTGAAAGAATTCCTGACAAAACAATTGTCTTAACTTTTGATGATTCAGTTAAATCTCATCTTACTGTTGCGGCTCCACTCCTTAAAAAGCATGGGTTTGGTGCAACATTTTTTGTTTCTCAAGCCTGGATGAACGATACGAATAATTATTTGAATTGGAAAGAAATTGCCAAGCTTGATAAAATGGGATTTGAAATCGGCAACCATTCTTGGAGTCACATTGCACTGCATAATTCCGAAGCGGAAAAGATTGCCGAAGAAGAATTACTGAAAGTAGAACGTGAACTTAAAAAAGTCAGCGTACCAAAACCTGTCAGCTTTAGCTGGCCGGGAAATCATTTCGGGCCTGAAACAATCACAATACTAAAAAAACTCGATTATAAATTCGCCCGCCGCGGCCCTCAGCCCGGAATTCCTTCTTCAGAAGTTCTCGGTGCGGGAGAATTATATGATCCTGCCAAAAATTATCCTTTGCTGATTCCTTCTTCAGGTCTGGCAGTACCATCCTGGACATTGGAAGATTTTAAAAAGATTGTTGCTCCGGCAAAAGACGGAAAGATTGTAGTATTACAATTACACGGTGTACCGGATCTTCGTCATTCTGTTTGCTCTACTCCCGCAGAAAGGTTTCAGGAATTTGTAGAATATCTCAGCCGTGAAAAATTTAATGTAATTGCTATGCGTGACCTTGAAAAATATGTTGATTTTAAAAAAATGCCTGAAGACCTATTAACTAAACAGCGATTTTATCGCCCGGATGAACCTATGACTATTCCAATAAAAATAAACGAAAAAAAAGTTACGACTAAGAATTTTCTCGGCTTTGGCGCAGAATGGGATTCATATTCTTATGATGACAACAAAGTAAATTCTAATGATTTTGCTCTCATAGAAAAAAGAATGGAATGGATGAAAATTCCGCTTGTGAGAGTTATGATGATCGCAAATTGGTGCTATCTCGGTAACGGGAAATATAACTGGAATACAACTGATATGAAAGAATTGTACCGTCATCTCGATCTTTGCCAGAAACTTGGTATTACTGTTTTTCTGACTGAATGGGGCTGCAATGACAATTGGCTGAAAATACCTGATGTTAAAAAAGTAAGTGATAAAAAGTATGCGGAAATTATTTCTACTTATCTTGATTACCTGATTAACATAAAAAAATATACATGCATTAAAGCTTTTATTCTCGGTAATGAACCAAACCTGTCAGGTTATGGCTGGGATGCCTGGAAAACAGGTGTCGAAAACCTGACCTCAGAACTTAAAAAAAGAGGGCTTGATAAAAAAATTGTTCTTACAGGGTCAGATCAGTCAAATGGTGATGATTGGCATGAAAAAGCAGTTGATCAGCTTCAGGATTATTTTGGAGTTTATGATAATCATAAATATGCAAATGATGAAATGGTTCGTCCGGGTAAGCTTTTTGATTATTTTAAAGGTTTAAAGGATTATGCTCTGAAACACGATCCAAAATCAAAAAACAAACCTTTTATTGTTGGAGAAGCAGGCCTGAATAATTTCGCGAAACATCCTTATGGAAACGAAAAAATAGATACAATGTATTATGGTATTTTTATGGCTGATTATGCTGTTCAGGCTGTCAATGCAGGTTCAGCAGCTGTTTTTACCTGGATGCTTGATGATAATTCTCATCAGAATTTTTACTGGGGATTGTGGAAAGATAAAAAGAATGGAATGAAATTACGACCTTATTTTTACGTGTGGTCACTTTTAACACGATACTTCCCATCAAAATCTACGGTTTATAATTTGGGAAAAGTATCCGATGACGTTCGTGTTCTTGCAGTTAGTATTCCAAAGGGAAAAGGTGAAAAAGATTGGTCGATGTGTTTTGTAAACAGAGGCGATCAACCTGTAAAAATTGAATTGAAAATTCCCGGTGAAGGTGCAAGAAAATTTAAAAAATATATTTATAGCGAGAAGACAGTGAAAGTGGATAAAAACGGGTTTCCGGTTCCAAATGATGAAAGCGAGTTGAATCTTTCTGAAGGAACAGAAATAATTTGCGAAGGTAAAAGTGTAAATATTTTAAC
>JAOZNZ010000038.1 GCA_029933535.1 bacterium
AGATAGATACTGTGATACCCGACTTTGTTGTAAATGACTCGCCAATCCTGATTTTGGCACTGTCAATTTTCAAATCCTTTCTTAAACCGACAAAAAGATGATTGTACGCCTTTCCAACTGAAATAGTTCCCGGAAATTGTCGTGGACAGTGTAATGAATCATTCAACGTAAAATCTCTCAATTCCATGATCCCATTATGAGAAAATTGCATTGCTGCAGCCTCATTACCGAACATTAATATTAAAACTTCATTTTGTACAGCGGGATGGAGTTGCCTGAATTCATTAAGTGGAAAGATGTTTCCAAATAATGATTTTCTCACGTGTTTATAAAAAATCGTTTCTGCATGCTGTAAAATAAAGTCATGTGCTTCCGATGAAATTGATGCAGTCCTAAGCAACCGCTCATTTATATTCGATTTAAAATGATGATTAAGTTTGGGGATAAGATAGTGACGCATCCAGTTCCTGTCAAAATGAATGTTGCTGTTAGATGAATCGTATCTGTATTGCAGCTTCATTTCTTCAATGACATTATCCAAAATATCTCGCGGTATATTAAGCCAGGGACGCACTATTTTAAGAGTACCGAAAAAAGTTGTTTCTTTCATTCCGGCAAGACCTCTTAATCCTGCCCCGCGAAATAATCGCAGTAAAACTGTTTCCGACTGGTCATCCGCGTGATGGGCTATAAAGATAGAATCAGCGTCAATTTTTTCGCAAACTTCCGCAAACCATTTATACCTGCATTTTCTTGCAGCCTCTTCAGTTGAAAGTTTATTTTTTGATGCGAATGATTTTATATCAATTTTCTTTATAATGAGTTCAATACCAAGCTTATCACAAATCTCTTTGCAAAAGTCCGCATCGCCTTCACTCTCATCATCACGCAGCGAGTGATTCAAATGCAAAGCAACGATTCGGATTTTTTTTTCTGAACGGAGCTTATGTAAAGAATGCAGAAGCAAAACCGAATCACTGCCGCCGGAAAGTCCAATGCAGTACGTTTTACCAGTTTCTACAAAAGGCAGAATTGCATTACTAAGCAGTATAAATTTAGAATTAATTTCTTTCATATACTAATTTTATCAAAAATGGGAAAAAATAGTTAATTGATTTTGGATTTTAGATTTATGATTTTGGATTTATTGGAGAAAATTAATCCCGATTGCTCTAGGCGCATCGGGATGAATTTCCTGACACCTGACACCTGACACCTGACACCTGACACCTGACACCTTCGATTTCTCTTATTGACATATAATAAGCGAATTGTTAGAATAAATACTCTTAATTTGCACTTTCTAATTATACACTAAGGCAATATAAATGAAAAAAAATCAAAACGAGGAAAACGAAGTGGCACGCTGGTTAACTTACAGACCCGAAATTAAAATCCTGGACTGTACTATTCGTGACGGTGGATTAATGAACGAACATAATTTTGATGATGGAATCGTCAAAGCGGTTTATGAAGCATGCGTTGCAGGCGGAGCAGATTATATGGAACTTGGATACAAAGGTTCGAAAAGCGTTTTTTCGCCATCGCAATATGGTCCTTGGAAATTTTGCTCAGAAGATGATATAAAAAGAATCGTTGGCGATAATGATACCAACCTGAAACTTTCCGTTATGGCTGACGCTGAACGAACAGATTATCATACTGACATCGTTCCAAAAGATGAAAGTCCACTCGACCTTATTCGGGTAGCGTGTTATATTCATCAGATTCCAACGGCTCTTGATATGGTAAAAGATGCACATGATAAAGGCTATGAAACAGCAGTCAATCTTATGGCAATTTCTATTATTCCGGACAGAGAACTTGATAAAGCTATGGAACTTATTGCGGCTTCAGATGCCGATATTATGTATCTCGTTGACAGTTTCGGCGCTTTGTACAGCGAGCAAACGAGACATATCATCAAAAAATATATGAGCTACATGGAACCTTTAGGTAAACAAGTTGGCATGCACGCGCATAATAATCTTCAACTTGCTTTCTCAAACACTATCGAAGCATTAGTCCAAGGCGCAAATATGCTGGATGCAAGTATGGCAGGATTCGGTCGCGGAGCCGGTAATTGCAATATGGAACTTTTATCCGGTTTTCTTCACAACCCGAAATATAAATCACGTCCATTGTATGAATGTATTCAAAAACACGTTGAGCCTTTGCGAAAAGATCTTCTCTGGGGATTTGATTTACCTTATATGGTTACAGGATTTCTTAACCAGCATCCGAGAGACGCTATCAAATTTAACTCTTCGGAAGACCATGGCAATATAGTTAAATTCAATGATTTAATGGCAGAAAAAGAATGAACCGGTCCGGCGAAAGTTATAAGCCGGAAGAATAATTTGCTGTTGCTTGAAAAGATTAAATGTCCCGCCGACCTTGTGTCGGTGGACATAAAAATTGCGAGAAATCCATTGCGAATACTACACATTCAGGCGTATGCTTAGTTTTTCCCGCGACCAAAGCTCCTTTGCACTGTCGCGGGGGAATTTTGACAAAAACATCGTTTTTATCCAATTTTTCTTACCTCCGGCACAAGACCGGTGGGATAAAGAAGCCAGTTATTAAATGAAATCAATATTTTTAACAACCCCTTTTTGATCAGGTAATGTTGAAATTTATCCCTACAAAATTATTGGGAATAATTGTTCATTGGGGCACCTCAATTTCACATCCGAAATTTCTAGTTTCTCCTCTGTGTAAATGGTTTGCGCGTAAATATAATATTGATACAAATATCTTATCCAAATCTCTTAATCAATATAATTCTCTGCTGGATTTCTTTATCCGTGAACCCGGTGAGGGCGTCAGACCAATTTGTGCCGGAGCAGATGAAATAGCGTCACCGGTGGATGCTTTAGTTACAGCTGTTGGAACAGCTGAATCATCGGAGATAATTCTGGTAAAGGGTTCCGGTTGTACAATCAATCAACTAGTTCAAAAAAATCATTCTGAGTATGTTAACGGTGATTATGTTATGCTCTATCTTTCTCCGGGGGATTTTCACAGAATCTATTCTCCATGTGACGGTGTCGTTTCCAGAAGTTGGTTTATTGACGGAAAATCATGGCCCGTGTTTCCAAAATTTGTCGAAAAAAATCCTCTGACATTCTGCAAAAATAAAAGAGTCATTACTGAACTTTTGTCTGAAAAAGGAAAAATTATGGTCGTAAAAGTCGGAGCAATGAATGTAGGACGAATTCCTGTAAATCATTCCCTGCCATATTTGCCTGAAGAGAAAAAAAATTATAAAAAAGGTGAAGAAATCGGTAGGTTTGAATTCGGATCTACAGTTATTCTTCTATTCGAAAAAGGGAAATTTAAACTCGAATCCGGAATATCAGTCAATACGAAAGTCAAAATAGGGCAAAAAATAGCCGGAATCGGCTAATAGTTAAGTAGAGTCAGGTGTCAGGAATTCATAATTATGGGAGATATGGGAGATAAGTCGATAACTCCCCTCCTTACCAAGGAGGGGTGGCCGATAGGCCGGGGTGGTTCTCCATCACTCCATCACTCCATCACTCCATCACTCCAATATTCCAACATCAATAATAATTTGTTACCGACCAGTCAAACCACTTAAAATCAGGCTCCTGCCAGTCAAAAGCAAAAACATTTGTCATATCGATTGTCAAAGCCGGAAAATTAGTTGATTCAAATGGCGGATCGAAATATTTTGAAACGAGATAGCATTCCACATAATCATAATATTTTTTAATATTTCGATTAAAAAAACCTAATTTGGATACCCGGGTTTTGGCTGATGTGCCCGAATAAACAATTGTGGCAACATCCCCGCTTATCCGTGAATAAGCTGTGACTCTATACAAGCTTTTTTTTATGAAACTTCCATAATTAAAAAATGTAACTCCTTTAACACGTCGAGTTCTTGTTCGGGTGATATGCATATGAAACAGAGGCATATCATTTGTGATCCGATTCAATGTGCCTACCGCTACATTAGCATCAACATCTATATATCGACCTGTAATAGTATTTATGTCAACCACATAGCCGTCGAAATGTGCCATGTCAGGCCAGTCCATAGTTACAAGTTGTTTATGACGCTTGAGTTTCCATCTTCCTACAACAGAATGAGCGTTCGGTTTGCCCGGAAGTTTAGTTATCGCATTATTCTTTGCGAGAACAGCTGTTCCATCAAACAGGCTGCCTGCTATAAATGTATATTGTCCTGCCACTTTCCGCTTGTTCAATTTTTTCGCGTGAACAGTGCCCGCGACAAAGCAGAACAACAGCAAAACAATAAAAATACAATTAAAATTTCTTTTCATTTTCAATTCCTTTAAAATTTACAAAGGCTCTTACATATACATTATATTATATTTGTTCCATCTATGCAAGAAAATTACAAAATTATTGTTCTAACTTTTCTTTTATACGGTCTTTAAGTTTCCAGTCAATTGAACGGTCAGGTAAAACAAGCATCATATCTCTAAACAGTTCATCATACCGGTTAAGAATATTTCTTGCCCAAAAATAATCTTCTATATGTGTTTTATACATTGCATAAGGCCCAATTCCGCCAACGCTTCTTGAACGTTCATCATTAGCTTTCCAAACAACTTCGCCTGTTTTTGTGTCCAAAAGTTCAATTTTTGCGCGAACGGTAGTTGAAGCATAAATAATAGCGTAAGAATTTTTTTGTTCTTCGACCCAACCATAGCAGAAAAGGTCTGCTTTAATATATTTGTTAAGTTTTTTATAATTTTCCGGGTAAAGAATTTTCGTTGGAAGTTTCTTTAAGGCATTATCAATTTTTCTTATGGATATTAAGTCATAATGTTTTGTGGAAGCAAGATTGCCATATAAGGACCGTCGTGCATTTTCAGACCCATGAAGAGCTTTCTCAGGATTGAAAAATGGTAATATAGCAATGGATCTATATGTTGACTCAATCGCCATTTTGTGATGATCGCTTTCAAATTGAATACCAAGATAGGGATTTTCATAAACGGTTAATGCGCAACCGGTCATTATGAATATTATTGAAAGAACAAATAATGTTTTAATATATTTTATCATAATTAAAATGCTGCTCCTACGTTAAATGAAAACCCATCCATAAAATCCCAATCTGATACTTCAGAATCTTTTACGATTGGATAACCATAATCAATCTTAATAGGTCCTATAGGAAGATTTACCCTGATCCCCGCTCCAATAGATACATTAAACTCCCCGGCATTGTTGCGTGTATCAGTTTCTGAATGCCAATTACCGTCAAGGCTTCTTCGACCAACATTGTACGAACGCTTTTTCCACCAAACATTACCGGCATCAACAAATATCGCCCCGCGAATGCTGTAATTTTCCGAGAAGGCATAAATAGGGAATGTGTACTCAGCAGAGCCAAATAATTTTGTTGTACCTCCAAGAGGATTATCGCCTGAATAATCCTTGGGACCAACCATTCTATATCCAAAACCACGCATTTCACCGGGACCGCCCATGAAAAATCTGTCAAACATCGGTGTGCTGTCAGTTGCAACACCGAGAGATCCGCGGAGATTTATAACATGAGGTCCGCTGAAAGGCAGATGAGGTTTATGTCTGAGTGTTTCAAATATTTTAAAATAATGAGAATGGCTAAGCTCTGTTAAAGCGTAAACCTTAGTGCCGAAACCAAGCTTGCCTGTCCATTTAGTTATACCACCGCGCGTTGTTAAAGTAAGACTATCACGCGTATCTCTTGTTAGTGTAAGTATCGGAGCAAATTGAATATATGTTCCTTCTTCATCTTTTAGATATTTATCCTTTCTTGTAAAATTGGAATACAGGTAATCAGAATGCTCTACTTTACGAACTCGCCCCGTTTTAGGATTTACCTTGCGGGTGGTATAAGTTTGTAAAACAGCATCATCTTTCAGTACAAAATCATCTAAATCAATCGAGTCATCAACATCTACATCAACAAATTCGCCTATAAGTGTTAGATCGCTTCGAATTGTTCCAATGTATTTTCCGAGCTTTGGTATCCAACGGAAATTTATTGGTGTTCCTGCTCTGATATCACCACCTATGCGAAGTGTTTTGTAATCCGGTGCCAGATAATTGCTGTTTCTTACAAAAACATCAAATCCAAGTGAAACTTTATGACCTCGAAGCTTTTCATATAAAAAATACGGCTCAGTAAAACTAAATATTATGTCCTGACGCTCATTTCCTATGTCAGCACGCAATCTTAATTTCTGTCCTCCGCCGACAAACCAGTTTCGCCAGTTCATAATATCGAAGTTAGGCTGTGATATCTGAACGAAACCTACGAATGAATCTACTGAAGAATAACCGGCTCCGAAGCCTATTCTTCCGAATTTACCGGCATCTTTTTCTTCTACATTAACATAAATATCTTTTTGTCGGGGATTTGTCCGGTTGGTTTTGTCATATACTTCAACTTTACTGAAATAATTAAGATTTCTAAGACGCTGCTTACTTGTTTCAATACGATAATAATTAAATCTATCGCCGGGAGTCATATTAAGTTCACGCCTTAAAACAAGATCTTTTGTGCGCTTATTTCCCGTGATAAATATGTTGCCAAAGTCAAATAAACTCTTTTCGGTAATCTCATAATAAACATCTATTACCACATTCGATGACGTCGATTCGTCAGATTGAATCGCTTTCGATGTTGTCGTGGCATCCGCGTACCCAAGAGATCGATAATAATTTTTCATATTTGCCGCGTCTTTTTCAATTGCCTGCGGAGAGTAAGTGCCGCCTGTAAAAATTCCGACTTCATAAAAGAGATTAGTTGCGAAGTATCCCTGGAGTTTTCGTTGACGAATAGTAATTTTGCCGACGGTATATGGCGGCCCTTCAACAATATTCACATAAACAACAAGGCCGTTGTTTTTTTTATTAGGCTCTACTTTATATGTAGCTTTTGCCTGAACATAACCGATTTTCTGATACATTTCCATAATCTTCCACATGTCATCTTTAAGAGCATATTCATCATAAACTCCTTTGCGGAATAAAAAAAGATTGCGGGGCTTCGTACTCATTGCCCATTTAAGCTTGAAATCGCTGATAAGTGTGCGGCCGGAAAGAATTACTTCGCGAATATATGACTGGGAGCTTTCATTTATAATAAACGTTACTGCAGCTTCATTTTCATCTGTCGATTCTTTTATTTTGTATTCAATTCTTGCGTTCGCATATCCTTTCTCATCATAAAGTGAACGGATTCTTTCTAAATCGTTCTTGAGTGTCGCACTGTTAAGTGGTTTGCCTACTTTAGAATGTAAAACCTTCTGAATCTTTTTTAACTTGATCGACTTGGCGCCCGCTATGTCAATCGCCGATATCATTGGATGCTCATGAACACGAAATGTTACAATGACGTTTCCGTTATCATTTATTTTATCAACTTCAACAGAATCAAATTTTCCGGTTTTCATTAACTTCTCAGTATCTTTCTGAGTAAGTTCCTCGCTGTAATAATCACCGGTCTTTGTTTGGATTGTGTCCAGTATGACATTTTCATCAATCAGATCATTCCCGATAATCATCACGTCAGACACAATGCTTGACGATGCTTGCGCATAAGCTGTGCCTGAAAATGAAGAAAACAAAAATGCCGCTGCTGTTACAACGGAAATAAATCTGTTGAGCATACAAAACTCCAATTATTAAACATATTGTAGTAACTGTTACTAAGTCTAATATGATAACAAAAATAATCATAAAAATCAAACGGTAAAATGGCTTAAACACAATGGCTGAAACAGCGATGAATAAACGAACAAAGGGGGATTTACATCCCCGGGAAAAGACGCATTCTGGTGGCCGAATACCCCATTTAATTGCCGGGATTTATTGAATATGTAAATAACTTGAAAAAAATCCGTTTTAATAGTATAATTGTAATTATGAAAACATCAATTTTAATATCTTTTGCCTTTTTATTTTCTATTGCTGCTTATGCAGAAGAAACTAAACCCGAACGCTATAATGCTGCGTTTGTTGATAATATGAATGTTACCACTTTTGTCAGTAACGTTCAATATCAATCTGATTATAATGATAAATCATCCGCCGGTAATAAATTCGTTATTCATGGCGCCCGCGGTAAATCTTCTGTAACTATTCCGTGGTCAAAAATTAAACGTATTGATTTCGTTGATGAAATAGAAAATTATAATGCCGCTGTGAGTTTGAAAGACGGAAGATGTATTTTGATCTACGCGGTACTTTCTAATTCCAAATATAATGGCGAAAATGATTTTGGCGGTTCCTTTCTTATTAATGCAGAATATGTCCGTGCTATAATCTTTAATTAGCGGACTCAATTATTTATGGAATCTCCTCAATTATTTACATCAGTAGTTTTATACATCATTCTTCTCTTTGTTATTTCTGTTCACGAATGGGCTCACGCGTGGACTGCAAATAAATGCGGTGACCCAACCGCTCGATTACTCGGAAGAATGACATGGAATCCTATTGCTCATATCAGCATGGTGGGAACTGTGGTAATACCACTTATAGGTATTTTTGGTCCCGCGCTTGGATTGGGATTGCCGTTCGCTATCATCGGTTGGGGAAAACCGGTGCCGGTAAATCCTAATAACTACAGAAATTATGTCCGCGATGATGTGCTCGTTAGTATTGCGGGTCCACTGTCAAATGTGGTTATTACTATTGTCACTTTGATTATCGTCAAAATCTTAACTTTCATGCCTGGCGAGTTGGTGATGATGATAATACAGGAAATTTTATTTCCACTTGCTCAATTATCCTTTTTTCTCGCGTTCTTTAATCTGATTCCTTTTCCTCCGCTCGACGGTTCGCATATTTTGCGTCCATTGCTTGGTTATAAAGGACGTATGATTTTAGATAAAATGTCGGCGTATAGTCTTATAATTTTAATTATTTTTATTAACACGCCTATTTTTGATATCATTATAAAAGGCGTAAACAGCTTGTTTTATTTAATGGCAAAAATAATTATTTAATCCATTTTGGATTTGTGATTTGTGATTTTGGATTCGTCCAATCCATTAATCCATTATTCCAATAATCCACCAATCTAAGGTATATCGTGAATAAATTCCCCTTTAAAGAAACTAAATTGGCAAACGGCTTGTGCGTCATTACCGCAGAAATGCCTTATATGGAATCTGTCGCCATTGGCATTCTTGCAGGCGTGGGCGGAAGGTACGAATCGGAGAAAAGTCTCGGCATTTCTCATTTTCTTGAACACGCTTGCTTCAAAGGTACAAAAAAAAGAAACGCAAGGCAGATATCTCAGGCTATCGAAGGTATCGGCGGCAGCATTAACGGGTTTACAAGTGAAGAAGTTACCTGTTATTACGCAAAAGTTCGTTACCCGAAATTTGAACAGGCATTTGATGTACTGGCGGATATGTATCTCAATGCCGTTTTTAATCGTAAAGAAATGGATCGTGAGCGCGGTGTTATAAAAGAAGAAATTAAAATGTATATGGATATGCCGGGGCAGCTTGTTTATGATGACTTCAGTTCCACTATCTGGAAAAATCACCCGCTTGGCAGATCTGTTCTCGGAACATTTGATTCTGTTGATGGAATTTCAGGAAAAAATCTTACTGATTTTAGAAAAAATAACTATACCCCAAATAATACCGTTATTAGTGTAGCAGGTAATATTTCTCATAATGATATTCTTAAATGTGTCAAAAAATATCTCGCAAAATGGAATTCTAAAAAGCCTGTTCCTAAACTAAAACCGTTTAACTCAAATCAGAAAACTCCTCGCGTGCATATTCGTAATCAAGCAACTGAACAGGCTCATCTCGTTGCAGGTTTCCGCGCGGTAGGAAGATCTCATCCCGACCGTTTTGCTCTTAGAGTTTTATCCAACATTCTGGGCGGCAATATGAGTTCAAGACTTAATCACGAAATAAGAGAAAAAAGGGGACTTGCTTATTCTGCACACTCTCATTTGTCAAGATTCGTTGATGTGGGCGCTTTAATTATTAGCGTGGATACCGATGTTAAAAAACTTCCCGATGCATTAAGCCTGGCTCTTAAAATTTGCGCGAATATAGCTGATAAAGGAATTAAACCAACCGAACTTAAACACGCTAAAGAATACCTAAACGGTATCATGGCGCTCGCTATGGAACATACAACAGAATTTATGATTTGGCTTGGTAGGAATTCTCTTACAGAAAATGATTTCCTTACTGTTGAACAGTTAATCGAAAAAACTAATGATGTTACTACTGACGACGTTCAACGAATCGCAAAAAAAGTCTTTAGAAATAATAGATTAAGCGTTGCACTTATTGCTGATAATGTCGATAAGAAAAAAATTACCGGCATCGCAAAATTGAAGAATTGACACGATGAACGTGAGTACAGCGTTACTTCGTTAGGATACGATTGAACAGATAAGTAAATTAACCTAATTTTAAATTCACCTAATAAAATCCCCCTAACCCACTCCCGATGTAAAACCGGGATGTTCCACTTTAAATAAGGGGGAATAACAATCACCAAAAACCAATGTCCAAATAACGGTTCCCGGATTTTTCCCATAACTCACATAGTTCCCATATCTCCCATAACAAAGAACACCAAACCAGCGTTAGCGCCGGGCGCTTCGCGAACATCGAACATCGAGCACCGAACATCGAACACCGAACACCGAACACCGAACACCGAAGGATGAAGTAAATACTAAATTCATCCCGATTATTCGGGATGAATTTCCCGACACCTGACACCTGACACCTGACACCTGACACCTGACACCTGATACCCGACACCTGAAACCTGAAACCTGACACCTGAAACCTGACACCCGACACCCGACACCCGACACCCGACACCCGACACCTTAAACCTTCCCCGCATGATATTCCAGGATTTTGCGGGGAATTCTATCCTTCGCAATATTCTATAATCTTTTTCAAAAACGGCTTTCCAAACTTATTGAATTTATGTTCGGTGATACCTGATACTCCTAGCATTGCTTCATGAGACTGCGGCAAAAGGCTAACCATATCGCGAAGTGTTTTATCGTGAAAAACAACATAAGCCGGCACTTTGTTTTTATTAGCTGTTTGCTTGCGTAAAGCGCGAAGGATTTCAAACAATTCATTTTCAGGCAATTGTTTTTCTTTTAACAATTCTTCTTTTTTAGCTTTGAATTTCTCGGCGCTGATATATTTAACAAACTCTACTTTCTTATTCTCAAATAAAACCTTTTTGCCAAGCTCTGTTATTTTTAAATTGTTGTAATCATCATATGCTATTTCTATTAAACCATGATGCAGTATCTGAAG
This sequence comes from bacterium, assembly GCA_029933535.1. Taxonomy (GTDB): domain Bacteria; phylum Auribacterota; class UBA3054; order UBA3054; family B51-G9; genus B51-G9. Next base: position 11,319 of record JAOZNZ010000038.1, read on the forward strand.
CAGATATCTCTGCCATTCAAAATTGCTGATCTCACGCCCGGCGCCGAAAGTTTTTATTTGGTGATATCCATTAGAAATAATTTCATGTCGCTTTGAACCGCGCAGAATATCAATTAAAATTCCCGAAGAAACTTTTTCGTTTAATCGGATGATCGCTGATAAAGCTTTTTGCGCAATGATCGTTCCGTCAAAAGTTTGTGGCGGATTTTCACATACATCGCAATTACCACAGCTTTCATCAAGATGTTCGTTAAAATAACTTAATAAAATCTTCCGGCGGCAGGTGGTCGCTTCAGCATATTGCTGAATCCTTTCTAATTTTGCAAGCTGGATCTCAGGCTGACCGCTATCTTCAGCAAATTTCCGCAGCATGATTAAATCACCAAAATTATAAAACAAAAATGTCTCGCTTGGAAGTCCATCGCGACCGGCGCGACCTATTTCCTGATAATAACTTTCAATATTTTTCGGTAAATTATAATGAAAAACCCAGCGCACGTTTGATTTGTCAATTCCCATTCCGAAAGCAATTGTCGCGCAAATTACGAGAGTGTTATCATTAATAAAATCATCCTGAACTTTGTTTCTTTGCCCTGCGTTTAATCCGGCATGATAAAAATCCGCGTTGATACCGTCTGCCTGTAATTTCCGTGCAATAGATTCAGTGCTTTTTCTGCTTAGACAGTAAATAATACCGGAATTATTCCGCGATGCTTTAATATGATCCCTGATAAATTCATACCTCTTTTTAGCCGGTAGTACGTTAAGACTTAAATTCGGCCTGTCGAACGAAGCAATAAATTTATTCGATTCGTCAATTCCAATTTGTTTGCAAATATCTGATTGAGTAATCTTATCGGCGGTGGCAGTCAAAGCGACAATTGGTGTATCGGGAAAATTTTCTTTAAGGAGAGAAAGTTGAGAATATTCAGGGCGGAAATCATGTCCCCAGACAGAAATACAGTGAGCTTCGTCAATTGCGAACAAACTTATTTCCAACTGCTTTAAAAAAGATATAAAAGAATCAAGTACAAGCCGCTCCGGCGAAACATAAATTAATTTTAAATGATTGTTTCTGATCCTGCTGAACACTTCTCTTTTTTCCGGGTCGCTCAGTGAACTGTTTATAAATTCTGCAGGAATTCCATTCGCTTTTAATGCACCAACCTGGTCTTTCATCAAAGCTATAAGTGGCGATACAACAACAGTAATTCCGGGAAACATCAACGCCGGTAGCTGATAAATAATAGATTTTCCACCGCCTGTCGGCATAACAACAAGTGCGTCATTTTTATCTAAAATTTTATCGATAACTTCTTTCTGAACAGGACGAAAGCCATCGTATCCAAAATGCTTTTTAAGAATAAATTCAGGGGTCATAAAAGTTTCAGGTGTCAGGTTTCAGGTGTCAGGTTTCAGGTGTCAGGAAATTCAAATCA
>JAOZNZ010000466.1 GCA_029933535.1 bacterium
ATATTTTCATTAATATAATTAAGTACTTTTTCGATTCTAAAAAGTTGTTTTGCTTTATTAGTTTTATTATTTGAATAGAAGCGGCAAATTTCAATAACGATTGCTTTAAAAAAGCTTTCTAAAATAACATTTCCCCATGGAAGGGCCAAATGAGCTTCTTCGGTAAAAGTTTCAAGTAGAGGAAGAATTTTATTTAATTGTGTTTCATTAAGGCTGAGTTTAGAGTTAAAGTCATGATTTTCCCGTTGTTTCGGTTCTAAAACAAAAAAGACATTAAAGCCCGGTAAATTAGAAAGCTCTTTTTTTAATTGTTCAAAACGTTCATGACAATAAAGAATATCGATAAGATATAAATCCTTTGTTTTAATGTAACCGTGTTTTTGGATGCCATCGAGAACGAAAACATCACCGCGTTGAATATTATAACGTCCGTTTTCAGTTACATGCACACCGGTTCCGTTGATAACGAAAACTATTTCACCGAAATCGTGGGTATGCATTGGGATTTCCGGATGATTTTTTCCATCAATGAAGTAAAAATCAGTATGTGGAAAAATATGTTTTTTAGAATAATGAATAGAATTGTTCTTTTTTTTGCTCATAGTTTAATAATTTTAATATTTGTGTTAGTTTATGTGTGTTTATTTTTGTTAAATTATTTTAACATAAAGTAATTCTTTTCCAAGAAGTTAAGCCACATTTTTGGCTTCATATTCATTCTGTATTATGCCGCACTGGGAACCAACGCCGGTCAAGAGTGCGGTTTACTTTTTAATACGCTGATCCATAATTGGTTTGCAGGTTTTTGCCACATTGGTTTTCATGCTATTGACGGAAATGCTTTTGCCGGAAGCACATTTTGAATCAATATCCACCACCGCATACTGTTTTTTGCAGGTGTTTTCCACTTTTAACTTGTCAATTTTAACGTTCTCACAATTTTTCAAAACCACTGCTGCATATTCTGAACTTCTTCGTGCTGCTGCTTTCTTAGAACAAAAAATCTGATTGTTGTTAATGCTCACATCGCAGGCATCATTAAGCATAATTACCGGGCCTCCATATTCATAAAACCGATTGCTTTCAATTTTAATATCGCTGAACGGGCGACTGTTTACTGTTGCGCCATCGCGGGTAATAATGTGCGCAAAGACGGCAGGTTGAGGTCGTTCTTTGTACGCGCGAAATTTATTATTACGGATTGTTATATTTTTGGCAATCGGTCCTTCAGCCCAACGAACAGATTCATAAGAAAGGACCACGCCCCATCCTTCATTTAAATTAAAGGCGTTGTTTTCAATCAATCCGTTGTGTGTACTGACCAGGATTCCCCGTCCACGATAGTCATTAAATTGGCAATTTCGGATTACAAAAGGCGATGCCATTTCGGACAAGTTGTACAAATTATCGGAAGAATCAAACCCTGAACCCGTGTCTAACTTTGGAAGCGATTGATCTAACGTAATCAGCCAATTTGCTCCTTTATCCTGAACTTCCTTTACATTTGTCTTGTTCAAGATTTTTGCGGAAGCAGAGCGAACAAGAACAAGCTCATCGCCCGGTCGAACGGAGAAGGTGTGTTTTTTTACCAGGACCTGATTAGGTGCAGGTTGTTTCTGGATCGAAAGAGCTGAGCTGTGCAAATTGATGCCATCATCTGCCATTCCTTCAAAACTGCATCTTTCGATCAGCACATGCCCGCGCGAGCCGCGCATGTGGATGCCATCAGCATTTGTGGAAAAAATCCTGCCTTCCTTAACTTTGACATGACAATCGCGAATAGTGTGGTAACTGGTGATATGCGGAAAAAAGGCAAGACCCGGAGAAGATAATATTGTGATACTTTCCCATAAGATATGATCGCAGTTTTTAGCTGCCACAGCCTGCGACCAATTGCGTGCCATGTGGACATATCGCTCGCCGGGTTTCAGATTGGCGGATAGCAGTATGTCGGTATATCCTGTTTCGGTTTTCAAAGGATAAAACCGCCAAATACGATTGCCGGTCTTTTCCCAACGTTCTGAGAAAACCGGTGTTGGACCATAGATTTTGCGCCCGTTAGGACGGCCACGAATTGTCAGCCCCCACTTTGCCATTGCCCGCTTGAAGCACGGTTTATCCGGTTCCATGAAGCCTTCATCGACCTTCAGATCAAACCAATATTTCGAAGGATTAACTGCAGTGATAATGCCCTGTGCATACGGCAGCGGGTCGTAGTCGATCATAAAATTCTTCACCGTAATGTGGCTTGAGTTTTCCGTTGAAATCGCTCCAATTTCAGGATTGGTTACTAATAAAGTTGCTCCTTGCCCGTTGATAGTCAGATTGGTCGCGTTCTTGATTAGCCAGGCGTGCTTTGACTGATCAGCAAGTTTATCAGGCAAACTGATACGATAAACCATGTTCGGCTCAAAAAGGATTTCCGCCGGGCCGTTTACTTTAGATGCGGCTTTCACAGTGGCTTCCAGTGCAAGGCGGACATTTTTGGAAGAAGGAAGAGCGCCAAAGTCGCGGACATGGAACTCCACAGGTTTGTGTTTTTTATTAAGAATAATAAACCAGTCATCCTGAGATGGTCTTACCGGCAGCAATAATTTTTGATTATTAACGTATAAATCGTTTGGCAAATTTTGTTCCACACCTGTTCTTGGATTAAACCATTTTGCCGCATATTTTTCTCCGTTAGTCAAACCGGTAAGAGAGGCATTAAAACTTACAGTTGTATTAGGGAAATAAATAACAAATAAATTGTCGGTATCAGATTTTACAAGTACATCCTGACTGTCACCAAGTGTGATATTAGAATCTATAGAATTTAATCTCGGCACAAGCTTCCACCATTCAAGCGATTCATAAAGCGACTTAAGATGTTTCATTTGAGCACCGCCGGGTCTCAACAACGCGTTACTCCAGACCATCGGAGTCCCCCACTCGGAGAAAGTATTATCATTTGTGTCCTGAGTCGGATACCATAATCCATGAGAACCATAAGTATAACCGAATGATCCGGATTGAATTGCGCGATAGGCTACTTTACGAACATCTGCCGCATCATAATCGTGAATACCTTCATATCGACATTCAGATTCCAATACCGGTTTATCCAAACTGCCGAAATAAATATCGGAATAAAGTGTATGTGGCGGTACCGGTGACTCATGTGCACCTTGAAGCATAACAAAATCATACCAGTTTTCATTCCACGTCTGATGATTTTCTCCTTTGTACCACCATGCATGTACAGACATAGCTCTTTTATACGGATCGGTATTTTTAATATATTGTCCTAAACTTAAAACTTTAGTCACCCGTTCCGCGACATTATTTTGATTGTACTCACCGCAGATCAAGAAAGTTACAGCATG
>JAOZNZ010000467.1 GCA_029933535.1 bacterium
ATAAGTTAAATTCTATAGAATCAAGTGCATCGTGCGGATCACCGCTATATTCCTGCGGGATTTTAACTTCTGAAAAGTAATGATTTTTAAGCGTGTAAACGACGTTTTTTTTAGCTTCTTTTGTACAAATTACAATTAAGCTTACTTCATCCTCGCTTAAGTTACGCAACTCGAGATGATGAGGCACCTGCTGCATACTTCTGCGGAGTTGAGGAATAAATCTTCTCGGCATAGTGCCTGTTACAACGGCAAAAAAGTTAAATTTAGAAACTTCATCGAAAGAAACACCTGCAGTTTCAAAACTTTGTAATGTGTCGGAAATTCTGGTTAGTATATCGATTTTGTCTTTGAAGTTTTGGATTTCGTCAATATACGCTGAAAATGTTTGCACATTTTCTTCGACTTTCTGTTTAGTTTCATTACAAATTCTCACCGGGTCGATTACGATTTCCGATTCAGAAATACGGTGGTTGATTTTAACATCATTTTCTATAATCCAGGAAGATAACTTTTTAAGCTTTTGATCAACGGATTCTATCTCCGATAATGTATTGGAAAATTCGGTTGGTGTTCCCTCGCGAAGAGCCGTCGAAATAAATGCGCGGTCAATCAGATGAACGACTTTTTTCTTTACAAGATAATCGCAAATGGGAATCACATCCTCATCAAGAGCGATTATCTGAATAAGTTTCATTCTTTCTGTTTTAAACATAACGTCAGGTCCGGTTATTATCTATTTCAATATTAAATCGTTTACACTGAAGAAGAGAGATCAAGTCTTCAACTTCCTGTTCTTTTAAAAAGAAAAAGGCAACAGCGGGAGCAATATTCATTGATAGTCCTTTGGCAAAAACTTTTGTGCAATGCAATTCGCGAATTTTTCTCATATTAAAAACAGTTTTTTTCAAATTTTCTCCGGCAATTTTCTTACAGTTTGTTTCTCCAGCGAGCATAGTGAAAAAATCTTCTGAAGAAGAAGCAGAAGATAATTTACTCAAAAGATTTTCGGTAATGTGTTTGCATCCATTTAACGGAAGCAAAGGAAGAATAGAAGAATAATCAAGCCGGTGATTAAATTTCAATCTTACAAATGCCGTGAGAGAAACTTCATCAAGATAATTTGCAACAAGCGAACGAATGGAATCGGATTTTGTTTCTTCTAATTTTGAGATTGAATCTATAAGCTGATCATAGTATACCTTTTCTAGCATACATTCAAAAAACATCAAGTCGCGTCCCTGTTCAATAAGACTATGTCCTTTCATGTATGCATATCTATAATAAGTAGGTTTAAGAATCTCCGATAATTCATCGTGACTTTTTACGTCATCCCAGTTTACATTTTTACAAAGACTATAACGACCTAAATCATAATTGCTGATTTCAAGATGATGTTCCCGGAGTTCAGATTGATTCAGTCTGCGAATAGTTTTTTTTATGTTAAGTAGTTCATACTTTTGAATTAATACAGTTAATGTTTCGGCAGGGGGACCTGATAAAAAACGAAGAATATTAATAACGTATGAAACGGTTGATGCTCTTAATGTATGCTCAACGCGCCTCAATGAAGGCAGGGCATCGGCGTGCAGAGTTGTCCACTCAAAAAAACTACGATATTCAGTTTCTACAAGATAATTAAGCGTCAAAAAAAGATTTCTTGACTCCGATAAGTTTTTCCAGTCTGTATCGGTAAGTAGTTTCGACCTCACGCCCCGTGTTCGCGTACATGCAGCCGGATATTCAAAATAGTTCCCCAACATATTTATTTTATTTCAGGCTATCCGATTATTTGTTCTACAATCCAATCGGCTACATTGCCGATTTTCTGGTTAAACGACATTTTACTACGGTTAAGTTTATCATTTAACTCATTCATTGTATTTTTTTCAAATTCAGAAGTTTGGACGTCAGTTTCATTGAAAATTTCCTCTGATTGAATCTTTCGTTTAGCTTTAGCATCATCAATGATTCCGACAGCGTCTTCCCGAGCTGCAGTTTTAATTTTTTCCGCTTCTTTTTTTGCGGATTCAAGTTGAGCAGCTGTATCACGCTCGATTTTTATAATTTCTTCAATTGTGCTCATAAGAGTATTGAATGGTGCAATGATGGATTATTGGAACGTTGCGCGTAGCTCCCGCTGCGCGAACTTGGATTATTGGATTATTGGATTATTGTCGTCTTCTTTTTCATCATGCGGTTGTTTATTCTTCCACCTTTTATATTCATTAATACCGAACCAGACTATTGCGGTAAGAATGCCTACTCTAACGAGTATAACAACCCACAAGACCACTTTTTCAAAATCAACGATGTTTTTCATTATTCAGGTCCTAAACATTTTTCAATTTTCTCTACTCGCTTGATATGACGGTCAACTTCACTGAACTGTGATTCAAGAAAGACTATCAACATTGCCCGCGCATCGAGTATTGTAGTATAACGAGCTCCGAAAACGATCATATTAGCATTATTGTGAATTCTGGTAAGATAAGTCATATCGCAACTTCTGCATAAAGCGGCACGAACTTTGGAATAACGATTTGCAACCATTGACATTCCAATGCCGGTAGTACAAATAAGAATACCGCGATCTACTTCACCTGAAGCAACTGCCCGGCTAACTTTATGTCCCGAATCGGGGTAGTCGAAGGAATCTTTGTTGAAGCATCCGAAGTCAATAACTTCATAATCCCAACTTTTAAGTTCCACGATAATTTCTTCTTTAAGGTCGAAACCGCCGTGATCAGATCCAATTGCGAGTTTTAACTTTGTCATTCGAATTTTCTCCATATAGCTTAAATTTTGAATTTATATAAATATTATAAGCAAAAAGGTTTAAAAGGTCAAAGGTCTAAAGGTCATAACACACTCCGTCGCTCCGCGCGGTTCTGTCAAACATAATAGACAGCAACGAAGTAACGTGTACTCACGGTCATTTTGGATTCATTTACTGCGTCCCTACAGGACGCTTTTTATGATTTCATCATTTTCCCCGCGCTAAAGCACGGGGCTATAAAACTCTGTGGCTTCGCCACATTTTAAAGTTAACTCTTTTCTCATTTTTTTCATGTCTTATTTGACAGATCCCTCTGCGCCATCCCTTCCCGATGCTTCGACCGGGACAATCTGCTCGAGAGGGGAATTTCGAAGGTCTGAATAACCTCTGGCACCCAATTAATAAACACTCAATATTCAACAAGAAATGTTCAATGTTCAAGTAAATCTAAAATCACAAATCATAAATTCAAAATTAAACCTCTGACCTCTGACCTCTGACCTCTGACACCTGACACCTGACCTCTGACACCTGACCTCTGACACCTGACACCTGACACCTGACACCTGACACCTGACACCTGACA
>JAOZNZ010000468.1 GCA_029933535.1 bacterium
CTCTCTCGCCAGCTTTGATGACCGTGTTGAAATGGTGCCATGGATGTATGATAACATTAAAATCCCTTTAACTTCTATTCGACATCCTATCGAAGCTATCGCCAGCGCAGCCGGGGATGAATTAATTGCACGAATTAATCAACCGCAACGAAAATCTAAGCATATTAGATTTAAAGGTGAGTTAATTATCCGGGGTTCCACTGCCAAGCCAAACCAATCTTCAGTTTCCAAATGAAGAGCATCAAACCGAAAGCAACTTTTTGCTGTTTGCTTGATTTTTTAATTATTTCATGATAAAATAAACTTAGTAACATACTTTTCTTTTCAAATAATAATACTATGAAAAAACTAAATTTAATGTTAGCAACTGCTATTTTATCTCTTCTTCTATCTATTAATTCAATGGCTAATACTGTTCAGTTAGACCCTGTTGATCCTTTAAAAAATTATATTAGTATAGGCGAATTTAATACCGATGGGAATTTTGATCATTGGGACTTCGCTGAATTCGATGATCGCAATGTAAGCGGCGGTTGTCTTAACGGTCATAACGACACCGGTAATCCTCATATGGCAAGAATGACAAATCAAGACATTGTATTCGAAATTGGAACCATAATTGAAACAAGAATGAGATTTGACGCTGGTACGGGTAATGGGAAGATAGAAATTCTCCCCAGAATTGATGGTAGCGGAAGTCTAATCCCTGGTCTTAGACTTGCCGGAGGATCGGTGCCGACTCAAACCGACGGCAATTTCCATGTTTACAGAATGACTTTAGATGCCAACGATGACACTAAATATTTTGGGCAACTAACTTCTACAAGATTTGACCCCGCTGACGGTGGCTCTATAGGTGACGACTTTTGTATAGACTATATACGCATAGTCAATGTAATAGCGACAAATCCTCCGTATCCTTATCCTCCTTATGTTGATAATGAAAATAATCGCGGACTTTTACACTGTGATGCAGTTGTCACTAATCTGTGGCCTGATGGATCCGCTAACTGCTTTATTACTCCGGATGATAATTCAAGCGGTCGAACGGCAATTTCACCTATTCTCAACGCATCGAACGATTGGACAATAGGTATGGATAATTCTACTATGCCGACTTTCAAAACTAATTCTCCTTATGGTGGAGATTACCTTGCATTTGATGGTAATGATTCAATAATTGTTAATAATGCATGGCCGGGCGGGGATAATATGGACATTGATTTGAGCTTCAGATTTAACGGATTGCCTCCCCTTTCAGGCGATAATTATATGGGAGTATTTATAACTTATCCTGTTAAAACTTATATTCGAAATGTTGATGATATATCCGGAAAAATACTAATGATAGTTTACGATATGGATGTTAATCCTCATTTCTTTTGGTCAAATAAAGTTCTTAGTTCTAACGTTTGGTATCGTCTTAGCTTCTCACTGTCAAATAATAATGTGAAGGTGGTTGTTGGAAACGAAGATGACGGCTATGTAACTGACACTACCACAGTTCCCAGTTTATTGCAACCGGCGATAACTGATATTATTATTGGAGATTCTTATTTTGTGCCTTCACGTTTATTTAAGGGTGATATGGATGAAATAAGATGGGGAATTGTAATTCCTGAACCAACGATGTTTCTCATGTTTTTAATCTGTTTTGGTATAATTAATAGAATGAAATAAATTTATGAACAAATATTAGAATACGAAGATAGTAAAGAAAACAAGAAAAAATCAATAAATAATTAACCTAACCTATTTTTTAAAAAAATGAAAATTAGTTCATTTATAGCTCTGGCAATACTTATATTTTTCTTAGCCGGTTGTACGGCTGTCAGAGTCAATGCACCCGAATCGTATGCCGTTGATAATGTACTGTCTGTTAATGTTCGTTCGTTTGGGGCAAAAGGCGACGGGAAAACGGATGACACTCCGGCTTTTTTGGCGGCGATTGCCCAGGCCCATGCCGGGGATGGTGTCATTATCGTCCCCCGAGGGGAGTACCGGATATCACAACCTCTCAAACTTGATAAACTCACACTAACCGGTTCAGGTTCCCGGGCATGGCCTGCAGACATTGATGCACTCCCGGCCATTATCCCTATGCATCGTGATGGTCCGGCATTCATTCTTGGCGCTGGTAGTTTACTCCGTGGCATTGACATTACGTACCGTTGGAAAAAAGAACCAACGAACGGCCCGGCAGCAATTCTTATTACGGGTATAGGCGTAGTCATCAAGGACATACGCATCCGAACTGCCTGGAATGGGATTGTTTCTGATGGTGAACACAATGTAGGACGCTTTAACATCGAGAACGTGTTCATGGTTTCAATTCGTAACATAGGTGTCGGCATTACGGGTGCGTGGGACGTTCCCCGGTTACACAACATTGAAATCTGGAACACCAATCGGAAACTGCGTGGTTTCAAAAAAGGCACTGGTTTCTTGTTAGGTAAGAACGATCTGATTCGCTTGACCGATTGCTTTGTACATGGAATGCACTATGGTTATCGGTTCGAAGATAAATTCGAGGGTAGCAAAATCAAGGGAGGTTCCTGGGGTGTAATGAATGGGTGTTCCACGGATTACTGCACAACCGGCATGTTTTTTCATGGGCGGCACACTATGTCAATCAGCGGGGGCCTTTTCTGGGACCATAGCGAGAGCCTCGTGGTGGACGGAAAAGAAGCACGGATCAGATTGACCGGAAGTGAACTCAAATCGAATGGAGCGCCAACTGTGCGAATTAATTCTTGTGCTAATACTGTGATAAGCGGTTGCTATCTGTTACGACCCATGGAGCGCTTCACCAACCCCGCGGTACTTCTCAGAGGAGGAAAAGTCGTTCTTGGTTCCAACGTAATCGAATCGCATGGCCCGGGAGTGGTAGTTGAGTCCGGCGTGCGTTCCGCAGCGATTACGGGCAATGTAATTGAGACACCTGAAGGTCAACCCGCAATCATCGACCATCGCGGAGCGAAGAGCGCGATTGTTATCGAGGCGAATGCGATTACCACTACTCGGAAGCAGCCTGCAACGAAAATTACTAAGTAACTATAAAGCCAAAAATGAAATCTTTTCTATCAATAATCTTTATTATTTCCCTGGCGTTTTGTGTGCAAAGTAAAGTTTTAACTTACGAAGATATTGTGTCAAAAATTTATGATTTGCAGGAGCTTGCAGTTCTCCCCGAAAAAGGAGAGAACGGCGCGCTTTTCTCTTCTTATGAAAGATCAAGCAGATATGATGAAAAATCAGACGCTTATCTGCGCTGGGAAGCTAATGATGACGGGCGGGGCATTGTAAGGAAAGAAGGTGAATATGCTGTCTTGGCAGATATAAAAGGCCCGGGCGTTATTT
>JAOZNZ010000469.1 GCA_029933535.1 bacterium
TTGCACCTGACCAAAAACCGAGTGTTCTCTGGTATGAAAGTGATGGTGGGCCTAATGGGAAATTGGTTGACATAACTGCTGCAGGAGATTCATTCTCTTCAGCAGAAGTAACTGCACCACCTTTCCCGACCATACCTAATGGATTACGAAAACCGTTTGATATGATTGTCGGAAATGACGACTTGCGAAGAATAGTTATTTCAGGACCGGGAAGCAGTGATGATCAGATTTGGTTAGGAACGGAAACTTCTATTCAATCCGGTGATTTTGACTGGGAACAAGTTGTTGTTTCAAACGCATATGCCGACCAAGTAGGTTTCGTGCTTGATGATAATAATTACGTTTACATAGTTTGCAGAGACAAAGATGAAGATCCACCTACTGCAAGCGTTTTTGAAAACGCAAGCTCAACAGGAAGCTCATGGACAAAGCATCCTCTTGGCGAGCAGGGAAATGCTAATCGCTCAGCTATAGCTATTAATCCGATTGACGGTTCGGTTTGGGTTGCACATAATGCAGGTGGAAACACCGGGAATCCTTGCTACCTTTGGAGCAACCGGTCGGGAAGCTGGCGGAAAGAGCAGCCTTTTATTTATAATACTTCATTACAGACTTATTCCGGTTTTGAATTCACAAAATGGGGTACTATGAAAGTAGGTTATAGCCTCTATCTGGGTTCCCCGGCATTTTCTTATGCGTACAGCACGAAGTTTGGCGTACCGGAACCGGTTTCTATTTGTTATTTATCATTTATCATTTGTTATTTATTAAAATTGAGAAGAAATCATTCTGCTTAAACGTGGATGGAATTTAAAATCTAAATTTATCCCGATGTATTTTATATCGGGATAAATTTTCTCAAATAGCGAGTCATTTACTGCGCTGTTGCAATAGCAACAGAATTTTCCGCGAAATATAACTAACATAAAAAATGAAAGCAAATAAAGCAACTTTATACGTAATGGCAGGAATAATTTTAACGTCAACGGCGATAGCAAGTCGGGAAACAATAAATCTTGATGGAATGTGGCAGGTAGAACAAGGCTCGATGGAGAAAGTTCCTGCCGCATTTGGACACAAGGCAAAGGTTCCCGGAGTTCTGGACCTCGCTGAACCAAAATTTGACGAAGTTGGTGTTACAAATTCGCTGCGGGAAGCTTTCTGGTATCGCAGAACTTTCAAAATCAAAGGCGAAATTCCTGATGTTGCTTTCTTAAAAGTAAATAAAGCAAAGTACGGAACAAAAGTTTTTCTTAATGGAAATATTGTCGGTGAACACTTGCCTTGTTTTACTCCTGGATTTTTTGACGTCAAACCTTACCTAAAAGGTAATAATGACGCTAACGAACTTGTTATTCGTGTCGGTGCCAATCCTGAATCGGTTCCTGAATCGGTTATAAGAGGACTGGACAAGGAAAAATCCGTTTATCTGCCCGGTATCTATGATTCCGTAAATTTGATACTTGCTGATTCACCGTACATTAAGCGAGTGCAGGTTAATCCGATTATCAAAAAAAGCGAAGCGGAAGTTTGGACTGTCGTAAAGAACACCGGGAAATCAACATCGAAAAAAATTAAACTTCATTATGAAATAGCTGAAAAGAAAAGCGGAAAAGTTGTTGCGAAATTGTCCGGGAAACCTGTTGAAATTAAAGCAAACTCCGAACATACTTTTCAAGACGCGATAACTATTCCTGAAATGAAATTATGGTCTGATAAAACTCCATTCCTTTATTCTGTAAAAGTTATTGTTGAAACAACAGTAATAACAGATGAACTTACTACGACCTTCGGAATGCGCGAACTGAAATTCAATCCGAAAACCAATCGCGCGGAACTTAACGGTAAAGTAACATATCTTAACGGCTCAAATTTTTGTGTTTTCAGGTTTTTGGAAGACCCGCTTCATGGGTATAAAATATGGGACAAAAAATGGGTGAGAAAACTTCATAGACAATTAAAAAAAATGCACTGGAATTCAGTAAGATACTGTATCGGCTTTCCTCCCGAATTTTGGTATGACATCGCTGATGAAGAAGGAATTTTAATTCAAGATGAATTCCCGATTTGGCATGTGAGACATTCCGATAAATTTCCTGAAGAACTTACTGTTGATTCGTTTGCAAATGAGTTTGCAGAATGGATCCATGAGCATGTTAACCATCCTTCAGTAGTTATTTGGGATGCCTGCAATGAAACCAAGGAAAAAGCCGCCGCACATATCGCAAAAGCGATTGAAAAAGTTCGGGACCTGGATAAATCAGACAGGCCATGGGAAAATAGTAACGGCGGACAGGCTCGAAATACTGATTGTTTTGAAAGTCATCCTTACCGGTTTATCAACTTGAAATTTAAATTAAGTGATTTAACAATTATGGACACTTGGCCGAGTGGGTATTGGTGTCCGCCGGATGGTGAAGGTAATAATATCATAATTAATGAATATGCGTGGCTTTGGCTTAATCGGGATGGTTCTTGTACACGGCTTAGTGAAAAACGGTATGAAAATATTCTCGGGAAAAACGCGACAGCAGATGAAAAAAGAGAATATTACGGTTTAGCAACTGCTGCGTTGACAGAATTCTGGAGATCTTATCGCCATGTTACCGGTATCCAGCATTTTTGCGGTCTCGGATATTCAAGACCGAAGGGATTTACCTGTGACAATTGGACAGATTTAGAATCACTTGAATTCGAACCGCATTTTTTCAAATATGTTAGCGACGCTTTTTCGCCCGTTGGGTTAATGATAGAACTTTGGCCGAAAGAGAAAGGAGTCAAAGCGGGAAGCAAAGTGGCATTTAATGTTCCTGTAATAAATGACACTCAGGAAGAGTGGAACGGTGATGTTGCTGTTCGGATAATTGATTCGAAAGGAGAAAAGCTTTTCGAAAAAAAACGTAATTATATTGTTCCCGCGTTGGGTCGCGAATATCATCGGTTTGCGATGACATATCCTACAAATTCCGGAAATTACCGGATAGAAGCTGAACTGAACTATAATAATGATAGTGTAAAAAGTGTGAGAGAGCTTAAAGTAAAATAGTTAGTAAAAAGTTGATAGTTCGTAGTAATGCACTTTTGTGTTTTGGACAAGCGTGATTTTTTATAGAAAAATAAAAATGACAAATCGAAAATCAAAAATTTTAAATAAAGAAATCCCCCTAACCCCCCCGGCATACGCGGGGTCAGAGACCTTTAAAGGGGGAATTTCAACGGACCACGGACCACGGGTCACGGACCACGGATTACGGATTACGGACCACGGACCACGGATTACGGGTTTTTCAGGCATCGCCCTGGTTGCCGTGCTTGCCATACTAACTGTATTGGCAATTCTTGCCG
>JAOZNZ010000470.1 GCA_029933535.1 bacterium
TTAATCTGTCTTTGTCTTTTCGACCGTAATTTGTAGCGCAGTGAATTATTGTATCTATTTTATTTTCCTGGAAAATAGTGTTTATATCGGCAATATCAATGTCATAAACAGCAACATCATCAATTTGGTTTTTGATGCGCCATATATCTGAAAAAGAGCGCTTAAGCAGAATAACTTTATATTTTTCGTTAAGCAGTTTTCTTAAAAGATAACTGCCAAGAAAACCGGTTCCACCGGTAAGCATTACAGTATGTGTTTCCATTATTTATCAAACGGTGAATTCATTAATTTGTTTTAAACAGCATTCTCTTAAATCTTCATTTTTAAAATACGCCTTGCTCCATTCTATAGTTTTTTCTATTGCTGTATTGATGTCCCATGTTGGTGCCCATGAAAGTCTGGATTTAGCTTTGGATATATCTAACTTTAAATAATTGGCTTCATGTGGATGTGTACCGTTGTCAATTACATACGAAGCTTTATTTCCCCATTTACTGCAAAGATTTTTTACTACCCATTCAACTGACCTGGCATCATCATCATTAGGACCGAAATTCCAGGCTTCTGAATATTCAGGACCATAATTGTAAAGCTTTTCTGCAAGAGTCATATAACCACTTAAAGGATCTAATACATGCTGCCATGGCCGTGTAGCATTAGGATTGCGAATATGTATCTCTTTATTATCCAGTATAGAACGTATGCAATCAGGTATTAGTCTGTCGTCAGCCCAGTCGCCTCCGCCAATTACGTTCCCCGCACGCGCTGAAGCAACTGCCACACGATGAGTATCATAATTCTTAATATTAAAGAATGAGTTTCTGAAAGCAGATGTTACAATTTCGGAACATGCTTTACTGCTTGAGTAAGGATCGTATCCTCCAAGCGGTTCGTTTTCGCGATACCCCCAAAACCATTCCTTATTATCATAGCATTTATCTGTTGTAACATTAATTATAACCCTTACACTATTACAATTTCTAATGGAATTTAACAGATTGACAGTGCCCATTACATTTGTCATATAAGTTTCCGTTGGGTTCAGGTATGATTCTCTTACTAACGGCTGAGCGGCCATGTGAATTATAATCTCCGGCTCCGATGATTGAATTGCAGATTGCAACACTGATAGATCGCGGATATCAGATATGACAGAATTAACAAGTTCGTTAATTTTGCATAACTTGTATAAACTCGGATCGGTAGGCGGTTCCAAAGCATAACCTGTTATATCAGCCCCGAGAGAATTAAGCCATAAGCAAAGCCACGACCCTTTAAAACCTGTATGTCCTGTAATAAGGACTTTCTTGTTTTTCCAGAAATTATCTTTTATTTGCATGATTAGTTTTCTTGTAATCTTTATGATTCTTATCCTTTTCAGATAGAATCGGCTCGGAGACAGGCCATTTAATATTAAACGCAGGATCATTCCATCTAAGACCTCGTTCGCTGCCGGGATGATACGATGATGATGCGTGATAATAAACAACAGTGTTATCAGATAAAGTTTGAAATCCATGAGCAAAACCTGCCGGAACAAATAATGCCTTGAAATTTGTTTGATTTAATTCAAATCCTTCCCACATATTAAATGTTGATGATGAAGGCCTGAGATCAATTATTACATCGTAAATTGAACCCGAAAAACAACGTATGAATTTTGCCTCTTCGTATGGAGTAACCTGATAATGCATCCCTCTTAATGTACCGGCTTTGGCAGTAAAAACAATGTTGGCTTGAGAAATAGATGGATTCAAGCCGTGTTTAGTAAATTCATCACTACAAAAAGCCCTGCTGTATGAACCGCGGTTATCTTTATGTTGATCGAGTTCGACAATATAAGCGTCTTCTAATGATGTTTTATGAAAAATCATAGCAGTTATTTCTTTTTTATTCTGGCTATTGCTACCAAATTAGGCTTTGTTTCCGGTTCAATACAACCTTGTGCAATCAAAAATAGTTTTGTTATAATTTGATAAAAAAACGATAATGGCAATAAAAATATTATTTTTAACAAATACTTTAATTTGTTCGTATCGTAAATTGTATGAATATTTGTAGAGAAAAATGAAGTGTCAAAACCTGTAAATTGTAGTATCGAATTCAAACTGTTTCGTGAATATAAAATCTCATGTGTTATGTCATTAGATAAAGCTCCGGCTGCAAAGAGATTCCAGCCATTCGGAACAGCGATTATTAAAGTTCCATTTTCAGATAAACTGTCCTTTATTTCTTGCAATAAAATTAATGCTTCATCTCGCGTGAAATGTTCAAGAACATGATGAAGTATAATTACATCATAACTTTCATGATTGCTTTCAAAAAAAGAAAAAATATCACTCTTTATAACATTTAAATTATTCTTTCGGCACAGTTCTACTGAACCAGCACATATTTCTACTCCTGATACATTTGTATATCCAAGTCGTCCTATCGCATGTACATTAATTCCAAGCCCACATCCGAGTTCGATTATTTTAGATTCTTTATTTTCAGGCAGATAAGGTAAGTAATGTTCGCGCCAAAAGTGATATGCTTTAATACAATTAGTGTTATAATCTCCAGTTTCAACTGCAATTGCAGAAACTTCGTTATATTTATCGTATATATTTCTATGATTCATTAAAGTAATTAGTAAATGTTAGATAAATTCCAAAAAGCCTTTTTGTCAGACCACAGTTTGTTTAAATGGGTAACATCACGTTCATGATCCATACATTCCCAGTTCCCGTCATGTTTATATACCATTACTTTATCTTCTTTTGCAAGCTTTTCAAGAGGTCCATACTCAAAATCACAATTTTCATCTTCGGAAAGATAATTCAAAAGTTCACGGTCAAATACCATGAATCCACCGTTAATATAGCTGTCTGAAGACTTAGGCTTTTCAATAAAACTGGTGAGCTTTCCGTTAATATCACTTATCTCACCAAATCTGGATGCGGCATGAACTCCTGATATTGTAACTATGCCGGAATGATTCTTATGAAACTTTACCAGCTCGGTAATGTTAATATCAGAAATTCCGTCGCCGTATGTTACAAAATTAATACCGTCATCTAAATATTTTGCAACTCGTTTAATTCTTCCGCCTTTTAAAGTGTTAAGTCCTGTATCAACTAATGTTACTTTCCACTTGGCTTCATCATGTTTATTATGATATTCAATACTTCCATCGGCCAAATCGATTGAAAAATCATTGTTTAACATTTCAAAATTATAAAAATAATCTTTAATTACATTTGCTTTTACTCCCAAAGCAATGACAAAATCGTTGAATCCATAATAGGAATATATTTTCATAATATGCCATAACATTGGCTTACCACCAATTTGTACCATCGG
>JAOZNZ010000471.1 GCA_029933535.1 bacterium
GTAACTGCGGCTGTCTATATGCAAGGTGGAATAGGAAGTTTAGTAAACAATGGAACGCTTACATCTGCCGGTATGATTCTTGGCAATATCGCCACCAGTACCTGCACAGTAGAAAACACAGGCCTCATGAATATTAATGGCTGGCTGTATCTTTCGCTTCTAGGGCAAAGCTCTGTTTTCAATATGAACGGAGGAAACCTTAATACCGCCAATATTGAAATGCCGGCCGGCGGAATAGGTCATCTTAACCTGCACGATGGAGTCATCACCAACGCCGCAATAGGACTCAATGGTAATGGTGACTACACTATCGAAGTTGGATATGGAGAAATGTATAGTGCAGGCGATCATACCGCTGGATTGGATTTTATGATTGGTGCCGGTCTGATTACCGGTGAAAGCAGCATGTCACCTTATTCGAGTTTTGACGGAACTTACACAATACTGGGTGCAATCCCTGAACCTGCAATTCTTGGTTTAATCGCCATACTTGGTTTAGCATTTCTGCGCAGGAAATAGGAAGAATGGATTGTTGGAGTATTGGAGTTCTGGAGTATTGGAATAATAAAATCCAATAATACAATCATTTAAAAAAGCCGTCCCGAATTTCGGGACGGCTTTTTACTAATATTTATCCCCAGTTCCCGGTTTCCCTGTTAATTCCCCTCTAGAGAGGGGTGGCGCGAAGCGACGGGGTGTGTTATCTCTGACATCTGACACCTGACACCTCATTAGGACGCTGGGGACAGCGTCCCTCCAAACTGTCCTCTGTTCTCGGACTTCTGACCACAGATTACTTCTTTACACTGCTCGCGCTGGGAACCAGGCATACGCCGGTCAAGAGCGCGGCTTACTCCTCCAGTGCTCTTACCTTTTTCAGATAAGCCATGGGCGTTATTCCAACAATCTCCTTAAACTTTTTAGAAAAATAAGCGCTATCTTCAAAACCTGTTTTTAATGATGTTTCAGTTACGTTGATGTTAGGTGTTGCCCCCATAATTTCAACAGCTTTTTCTATTCTCAATTTAACAAGAAAACCTATTGGTGATAAACCGGTAATTTTTTTGAATGAAAATCTGAAATTACTTTCCGACATATTGGTAATTCGGGCAAGAAAACAGTTGGTAATATGTTTTTCATAATTATTCTCCATAAAATCCAGTGCTTTACTAATCCTCAAAAGAGATTTAGAATGCGGTTTTTCTTCTTTGGAATAATACCGGCAGATATTAATTATCAAAAATTCCAAGATTCGTTCTTTGGCTTTATTGAACCCGGGCAATGTCTTATCCTGCTCGCTTCTTATAGCATTCAATAAATGAATTACTTCCAAAAGTTGATTTGAGTTTATGCGGAGTTTTGACTTGAATTTTTGATTTTTACGATAACGTGGCTCATCGATAAAAAGCGCTTTGAATCCCGGCAAATCAGCAAACTCTTTCTCCAATTCTTCAAAATAATCACGGCGAAACAATACATTTGAAACATCCAAATTTGTTGAATTCTTAAAAGTGTGGTAGTGTTCTCCACGAATTACAAAAACATCTCCTCGCACTACCGGATATTCCTGATCATCAATAACATGTATCGCTGACCCACCGGAAATAACAACAAGCTCATCAAAATCATGAACATGCATAGGCTCATTAAATGCATTTTTTAAAACAACAAGTTCACATCTTGACTCTTTAAAATCATAATGCAAATTGTGAATTCCTTTTTTTATTATGTAATATAGTTTGTTCAAAGCAATACCGCAAATAAGGTTTAAGGTTTAAAGTTTAAGGTCGAAAGGTCTACCCCAGCATTCGCGGGGCGCTTACGCGAGGTCGGAAGTCGAACCATCATAACTCCATCTCTCCATTACTCCATCTCTCCATCTCTCCATCTCTCCATCATTCCATCTCTCCATAGTATTTCGGTCGCTTCGCACCCGCGCAGTAAATGCCGCTATCGCGGCTTTATTCCTGCACTCCATATTAATCCAATAATCCATAAGTTGGATGCTTATGTTACTTTATTATACCATTTTTAGACAGATAATACAAAAGCTCCGTCAAATTATTATAGATTTTCAGTTTTTTTTATGATATACTATTTACAAAATTATGAGTGCCTCTATTTTTATTTTATTAGAAAAAGAGGAAGGGTCGTTCTCACTTTTTTAAAATTATAAAATTTTTAACAACTAATTCCCATCAGCCAAAACGGCTTAATGGAAAACTAACTAATAAGGAGACAAATTTATGAAAAAATTTACAATTTTGATGATGACTTTTTGCCTTTGTGCAAGCACAGCACTCTTTGCAGCAGATGGTACTTGGAATGTTGAAGGAGATGGCGACTGGTCAACAGCTGGAAACTGGACATCCAGTATTATCGCCGATGGTGCAAGCTCTATAGCATTCCTTAACAATAATTTCAGCGGAGATTGGGTTGGAGCACCAAGAGCTATTAATGTTGATTCTCCTCGCACAATTGGCCAAATTTATTTTGGCAGTGCGGGCTCTTATTGGAACTTTTGGTCTTTAACAACAGGTACAATTACGCTTGACAATGGTGGCAGCACTCCAATTATCAGTGTTAACGGCATTTGGGCTTCAATGATTGACTCTCTTGCAGGTACAGCTGGTTTTAATAAAACCGGAGCTGATGATTTAAGATTATATGCTGAACAGAGTATTTCCGGACCAGTTACTATATCAGCCGGTACTTTAGGAGCTTATGGTGATACCGCACTTAAAAATGCAGATGTTAATGTTAATGGTGGAAGGCTTACTATTGGTGGCAACGTAAGCGCATCTTTAAAAAGCCTTACTGTAACCAGTGGCGATGGCAATGTAGGTTTAATCAAACCTGAAGCCGGGCAATCAGCTACATTAAACACACCTTTTACTACAAGTTATACTGATGCCGGAAACACTTTTGTTGTAAATGTAGATGCTGACAGTGAACTTACTCTTAACAGCAATGTTACCATGTCCGCGAATACAGCATTTGCAATTAGCGCCAATAATGGTACATTAAACATTAATGCTCCTATTAGCGGTCCCTATAGTTTGAGATTAATGGGACGTTCTGCTACTGAACATATCGGCACCTATAATATTAATGCTCCTTGTACTTATACAGGTTGGACAACTCTTGAGTCCTGGGGAGCAAATCCTAGATTTGAATTAGGTGTTAATCAGGCTTTCCCGGTTGGTGGTTTTAGTACTGAACTCCGCTTACAAGTTGACAATAGTTCTGCTGACACAAGTGTAACTCTTGATATGAATGATAAAACACAAAAAGTCAGCAAATTAGTTGTCGTTCTTGACGGCGCTCAAACCGGACATTC
>JAOZNZ010000472.1 GCA_029933535.1 bacterium
TCAGGAATAAGATCACCTACACGAATATAATCAATTTCAAATCTTTCAGTTGTAACAACAGTATAAGGATCAATCCTGAATCCTTCCAGAACTCCCTTCCATTCAGAATGATCCGACATTTTATACCTGTAGATATGAAACTCGCCATCATCCGGTATGTCAATTGAAGGAATATTAACTCTGCGTTCACCGGAAAGACCGGGATTGTTTGTCGTGCCAAAAAATATTTCGATTTCGCTGTTGTTAATTGATGCTGCCTGCTTTAAGCGAAATTCTGCGTAAGGATTATAAAACAGATCAATTTCCGGCAGTCCCGCTCCGTTTGATTTATAAAACCAGGGATCGCCTGTAGTCGGTTCACCTGAGAAAATCCCTCCCGAAACAGTTTCATTTGTAATAGAACTCAAAAGCCAGTTTTCAAGATCGTCGTCTGTATTCCATTCAGCGAGGCTGGTATAGTTCGATAATGGCTCACCATCAACGGTTATCGGACTAATATAAGGAACGTTAGTAATTACGTTGGCAATTCTAAAATAATCAACTTCAAACGTCTCACCTATAACTGCCGCGTCAGCAAGTATATCAAATCTGATTGAATCCAATCTTCCAATGTAAAAATTGCTGACCAAAGTAATGCGATACACATGGAATAAACCGTCTCCTTCAACATCAGGCAATGCCGGATCTGAATTACTGGCAAACTTTATCGCCGGTGTTTTGAATATCCCATCCATAGTAGAGAAAAACTCGGAACGTTGATTTTCTGTAAATTGATCAAAACGTAAACGTATTTCATACACCGATCCGGTAATGAAAACATTCGCGACGCGAACATCAGGTAAGGGAAGCGAGGAAACAGGTAGTGAAATATTCATGTCAATATCATTAACTAAGCCGGTGATATTTCCATCATAAACTCCAGGATCTGTTATGTGAGCGTTGGGAAGCCACTCCTCAAAATCTTCGTTCGTGTTCCATTCTCCAAGACTTATATAATTGTTGAGCGGAGTAATCGGGTCAAATTCAACAGTATAAGGCAACGCAGGAGGTGTAGGAACTACATCTGTATTGGCAATTCTAAAATAATCAACTTCAAACGTCTCATTCGATGTAGCGTCAGAAAGCGCATCAAATCTAATTCCATCCAATTCTCCAAGATAAAACGTATCGTTAGTGTCAAAAGTAATGCGATATACATGAAATAAACCGTCACTTTCGATATCAGGCAATTCCGGGTCTGTATTACTGGCAAACATTATCGCCGGAATTTTAAATGTTCCATCCATAGTAGGGAAAAATTCCGAACGAATATTTTCTGTAAATGGATCAAAACGTAAGCGTATTTCATACACCGATCCGGTGATGAAAACGTTCTTAACACGAACATCATTATTAGGAAGACCGGACACATCCAATGAAATATTCATGTCAGCACCAATAACTCTGCCCGTGAGGCTGCCGTCATAAACTGCGGCATCATTAACCAAATGAGTTGTCCAGTTCTCGAAATCATCGTCCGTGTCCCATTCTCCAAGACTTATATAATTGTTAAGTGGAGTAATCGGGTCAAGCTCCACAGTGAATGCCATTGCGCGTCCACACACAACGAGCATCAACAGTGCTGTCAATAACAGGATAGATTTTTTCATTTGTTTTTCCTTTGGTTAAAAATTATCAAAAAACAGATAAGCATATATTTATGTTAATATTATAACATAAAAGTCATATAATGTCAATTGTTTTTTCAGGATAGATTTTCATTCTTAGTGTTTTAATAACTAATTAGACGTTGCTCGAAAAGAATATTTTGCCCCGAATGTCCGATAAGGACAAGAGTTATTAGCCTGTGGTTTTAACCACAGGAAATGCAAATCACATAATTCCGCCCGAAAAGGGCGGCACCAACAAAGTAACGTGGCACACAGCACGATCACTGACCAAAAATGTTGATTCCAATCATTTTTATATGTCGTTTATCGAATAAAATGTACCGTCCTTTTCGAGCAGCCTCAAATTAAAAATAAAAAAAGCGCGGATATAAATCCGCGCTTTTTTTTAATCTGTCTTTTCCTAAAACCTTAGAAACGTTTTCGGAAAATTGCAATACCGGCCAGTACAATCCCTAACAATAATGCCGGTTCAGGAATAACTGTGTCGCCTACACGAACATAATCAATCTCAAACCTTTCAGCTGTAACAACTGTATAAGGGTCGACTCTGAATCCTTCCAGAACACCATTCCAATCAGGGTGGTCCGACATTCTATATCTGTAGATATGAAATTGTCCATCATGCGGTATGTCTAATGCAGGAATTGAAACTCTGCGAGCGCCGGAAAGTCCGGGATTATTTGTCGTGCCGAAGAATATTTCGATTTCACTATTGTTAATTGAGGCCGCCTGCTTTAAACGAAATTCGGCGTAAGGAGCCAATGCCAAATTAACTTCCGGCAGTCCCGCAGCGTTATTTTTATAGAACCATGGGTCACCTGAATTTGGTTCGCCTGAGAAAATTCCTCCCGAAACGGCCTCATTGGTAATTCCGCTCAGCATCCAGTTTTCAAGATCTCCGTCGGTATTCCATTCTGCCGCACTTGTATAATAAGGAAGAGGTACTCCATCAACGGTTATCGGACTAACATAAGGAACGTTTGTAATTACGTTGGCAATTCTATAATAGTCAATTTCAAACGTTTCACCTATAACTGGTGTGTCAGCAAGTATATCAAATCTGAGTGCATCCAATCTTCCAAGATAAAACGTATCGTTGGTGTCAAATGTCATGCGATAAACATGAAATAAACCATCAACCGGGATATCCGGTAATGTGGGAATTCCATTATTAGCAAAATGTACCGGGGGAACTTTGAATACTCCATCCATTGTCGGGAAAAGATCGATACGCTGATTTACTGTTGCAGGATCAAAGCGTAAACGTATTTCATACACCGATCCGGTAATTAATACGTTCGCAATGCGGACATCAGGTGCGGGAAGCGCGGCAACGGCTAGTGAAATATTCATATCATTACCGTCAACTCTACCTGTGAGACTTCCACCAAAAACTGCCGGATCAGCAGTTTGAACCGT
This sequence comes from bacterium, assembly GCA_029933535.1. GTDB lineage: Bacteria > Auribacterota > UBA3054 > UBA3054 > B51-G9 > B51-G9. The sequence goes on from JAOZNZ010000472.1 coordinate 3,090, forward strand.
TGTCCACTCCTCAAAATCACCGTTTGTATCCCATTCTCCAAGACCGATATAGCTGCTCAGCGGCGTAATCGGATCAAGCTCCACAGTGTACGCCATTGCGCGGCCGCACACAACGAGCATCAACAATGCAGCTATTACTAAAATTGATTTTTTCATTTGTTTTCTCCTTTGGTTAAAAATTATAAAAATGCAGAAACCATAGATTTGAGAATATATTATAACATAAAACTTATACAATGTCAACTGTTTT
>JAOZNZ010000473.1 GCA_029933535.1 bacterium
AACTATTAACTATTAACTATTAACTATTAACTATTAACTATTAACTATTAACTACTATCCCCACGTTGTTTCATAGAAATTTAACGCATTGTTGCGCATAATTCCATGCGCGAATCCGTGTGCTTCAGATTCAGTTAACTGATGCTCCTGCAGCATTCTTGAAAGAGCAATCGCAATAGCTTTTCTACCGCACCAGTTACCACGGAACTGTGCTAATCCTGTCGCGTCTATTCCGAATAAAAGATTCCATGGAGGACATACTTCCATCCATTCCTTTAAATATCCTGCAAGCGTGTCCGGCGAAAGTAACAGAGTCATCCATGAAAAATCAATGTAAATATTAGATCTGCTTTTTACCATTGGGCCAAGTTGATTACAGAAAGGATAACCGCCATGAAGAAAACAAACTTTTGCATTTTTTACTTCGTCCATTGAAAGAAGATAATCAAGTTTGGCAGGTTGGCTATCGGAAAGAACCAGACTTTTTCCCGCGCCGAGACCGCTATGTATTTGCAAAGGAAATTTGTGTTTCACAAACAGCTTAAGCATAAAATAAGCCATGTAATCCTGGAGAACTTTATAAGCTGCCGGTGTTGTGTCGGCAGAATCATAAACCTTTTTAGCATCAGATCTTTTGCCGGGACAAAAGTCGAAAGTACGAAAATACGAAAGCGACCATTTTCCTCCAACGATATTAGGAATAGATTGTTGTTTAAGAAATGCAGCCTCAACAAACTCAAGATATTTATCAAACTTTTTTGGAAGATTATTAATTCCCATAGCTTTAATTTCACGATTCAACATGTCGGTATTCGCTGAAGCACGATACTTACTTTCAGGATTGCGCGGTGCGAGGTTAGAATTGTCAAGCGGAAAGATGTACTGATCGACATGCATGCACATTTTGTAGCGTTTTGAAAGCAGAGTTTTATTTTCCGGCAATTCAGGTTGAGTCATAAAGATAATATTGCTTGTATTTGTAATTTTTGACAAATCATCCCAATATTTTGTCTGTGAATTATCTTTGCAATACTTTTCGTACTTTTTAAGGATGGCGTTTTTGTTTGAATCAGTTATTTTACCGGAAATCTTCAGCAGTTTTTTTAAATCATCCAAAACACCGGAAGTCATTACATTAGTTTTTCCGGGTAGTTTATTTAGATACCAGTTAATCGTTGATTCTTCATCGTTGCAGTGCATGTGATTATTTATGGCAGGAATATTCAGGATTTCCTTATATAGCGGCTTGAAAATATTTTTGTCAACGTCGCCCGGAAGGGAAGCTATTTCTTCATCACTGACACCGGCATTGTTTGCCGTGACAGCAGGAAGTGTATCAGCTTTTACAATTGAATTCAAGCCTGCAGCAACGCCTGCAGAACCAACCATAGTAAAAAAGTTTCGTCTATTCATGTTAGTTTATTTTTAAATTAAGATTTAATATAGTTTTAATTATACCACACAATTAAATATAAATCAAATTTTTTGAAAAAATTACTAATGAATATTGGGGTCGTACCCGATTATTGTGTCTTAAATATCATAGTTAAAGATACTTATAATAAATAATATCTATAAAATAGTCGTTAGAACACTAATTTTTATAGCAAAACTTGCATTCTAAGCGCATTATTGATATAATAAGGTGAATACTACAAGAGTAACAACTAAACTAACTTTTTCTAAAATAAATTAACCACTTAAAACTATGCCACGCACTAATAGATATTTTATGCCGGGAAGAATATGGCACATAACTCATCGCTGCCACGAAAGAAAATTTTTATTAAAATTTAAACAAGATAGGAAGCGCTGGATTTATTGGCTGCTTCAGGCAAAGCTGCGATATGGTCTTTCAATATTGAATTATTCTGTAACCGGCAATCATATTCATTTGATTGTGTTTGATAAAGGGAAAAATGAAATAAGCAAAAGTATGCAGCTTATTGAAGGACGTTTGGCTCAAGAATACAATATTCGAAAAAAACGCGAAGGTGCTTTTTGGGAGGATCGATATCATACAACAATGATCGATACAGGTAATTATCTTCTTCGTTGTTCAAGTTATGTTGATTTTAATATGGTTCGTGCCGGAGTCGTAGATTATCCGTCGGAATGGAAAGAATGCGGTTATAATGAAATAATGAACGGCTGTATTCGATACAGAATAATTGACAGAAACAAATTAGCTGAATTATTAGAGATACCGAAAAATAAATTGCGTGAGTTTTATGAAGAGCGAACGAAATACATGTTATCTGAAAAATTAAATATTAATCAGGAATCGGTTTGGACGGAAAGCATAGCGATAGGAAGTGAACAATTTATCGATGGAGTACGTGAAGTAGTGAAATCACAAAAGCGTAAGATCCATAATGACATAAAAAGCAACATTACAGTATTGATTTAGGCTTAAAACGTCCATTTATATAGTAAAAAGGCTGTTCTAACGACTATTTTAACTGTAATTTTAATATTATATAACGTAATATACGTATTTTAACAACAAATAATCGGGTACGACCCCAATAAAATGAAAAAAAATTTAAATTTTTCGTTCAAACCATACTTTAGGATATGGTGCTTTTTGTTGTTTATATCGGTAACACATGCTATCGCCATTCCATATTGCGAATTCCTGCCAACAATTATCAAACTTGGTAATGATAATGTAGAATTTACTTTCAGCCGTAATCATGGAACATTGATTGGTGTTCAGAATAAAGTTACCGATTATCAATACTTATCAGGCACAACCTTCGGTAATTTTCTTGTCTTTATTGACTCCGATGCTACAACTCCCTGGAATACTGAACTGGGAACGCCGTATAGCGCAAGAAATGAAATACTGGATAGCGTGGCAACGAACTGGATTGATGGTTCGCTGCAATTGGAGTTGGTTCATGATTCTATTGCCGGATATGATATCCAGACATGCTCTCTTATAACAATATCTCCAATTGACAGTGTTGCTGAGTGGAGAATAGTGGTTAGCAATAAAATGAGCACAGGAGTGGCAGGAGTGATTCTATATCCACAAGTTTTGGGTTTAGTAAATAATCTGCCGGACGACTATGTTATATGGCCGGCAGACCGGGGGCAGAAGTATGATTACGTCGGCACCGACTTGTTGTTTGCAGCATATCCCGGCTTTGCATGTATGCAATGGTTCTATTATGGGAATGATGACGAAGGACTGTACTACTCTGTGCAGGACGATACCGTGCAATTCAAGGAATTCCGGTTTGGGCGTGACGACGGATTGAACGATGTATCTCGTGGATTTTCTGTAGCCAACTGGCCTTTTGTGACACCGGGTCAAAGCTGG
>JAOZNZ010000039.1 GCA_029933535.1 bacterium
GATCCGAAAGAATATAATGCGGAACATTTGAAAGGAGATGACCGTAAATTCAGCAGTATGACTGAACTTATGAACGCATTAACAGGCGATAAAAATAAAATATCATTGAATACTCAAAATCAAATGATGCGTGAAATCCCACACCGGGCAACAATATATTCCTGTGATATGCCTGGCTCAGCAACATTGCCTAACGAAACTCCTTCTGACATTAATTGTATGACAACTCGTGAATGCAGAAGATTACTGATAAAAGCTAATGCAGTGAATCCTTTCGAGCCGAATTCCGTAAAACAAATGCAACTTGCTGCAAATTTAATTGATTATCGTGATGAAAATCATGTGCTTTCAACTCTTGGCTCAACTTATGGCGTCGAAGCGATCTGTTTTAATGAAATTCTCGCGAACGATGAAACAACTACAATTGACCCTTCTTACGCCATGGCTCCATTTGTCACAAAAAGCTATTGGAGGGAAATTTGCGGAAGTTCCGACGGCGGGAGAATGCTTCATCTGGTTGATATGATTTATAACGCCGTTCCTGCTGACGCGCAGAATGCTTACGCGATTGATCCGCGTAAAGCGTGGAGAATTGATCCTGAGAAAAATATTGGGAAAATAAGATTTCTTTCCGGTGATAAAGCAGTTATTACATTTCCACAGGCAATTGGTAAAAAGGGCACCAGGCTTTCTGTTACTACTTATTATAACACAGTTATACCTGAAAAGTTGCCGGGACCTTCGTCAAGGCCGGGGTTGAGATGGTCAAAAGCAACGGGAATATTGGGTAGCGGAAGTGAACAGGAAACTCTATATCGTGATCTGCTAAAGGTATTGAAAAAATTAAATAGCACCGATGGAGATCGCCCTCGTTTTCCCAAAAACTATTTCAGAAATTCATTATTGAATATTTATCAATGGGCTAATGATATTAACAATGATAATCACGCGATAGGTTGTTTTAAAATCCTTTCGGGTGATCAGAGAGAAATTACAATCAGTACAAAAGATTATAATAGCCCAAATGTAAAGTTTTCTCCGGAAACAACTAACGAATATCCTAATTTAAGCATTACTGTTAATTCATGGAGCCCGGTTTATCCTTCTGCAAATGTACCAAGAGCAAACAGAACTTATCTTTTAAGAGCGAGAAAGCCCGAATCGGGAAAATATTTTAAAATTATGATTGTACGTCCGGCAAAAGGACGTTATAGCAATATTGCCGGTTATCCTGATGAACTCGGTGTTTCAGGTAATATTGACGGAAGTTTTACTTCTGATAAAGATTTTGAAAAACTTTGGGTGTATAATGACGGAAAACCCGTAAAAACAAAAGCCGGCGGGTGGATGAAAATAATGATTACATCTTCACCTGAAGCAGATGTTACAAAAAGAAACGGACAATTTATTTCTTATATTAGAATCTTAGGAGCCGAAGTGGTGGAAATGTATAACGCTTCCGCGACGCCTATTTCTCTTGCAAACTGGAGAGTGATTTGTAATACCGGAAGTCTTGCCACTCAAATCGGCAGAATACGCAGCACGGAATATTATGACCAGAAATTAAGACGTGGAATTGTTGATGATAATCCGGTAGTTCAGCCCCGTGGACATTTTTATCTTGTAAACGACAAAAGATTATTTGACGCGAATTACGGAAATGCTGATGAAAAATGGGGTTCAGCCGCAAACGAACAAGTGCCTGTTTTTCAAATGGACGAACAGAATTGGGGAGTAACTTATAAGATCAAAAGCACAAGAATGTCTTATGGTGAAGGACCAAATAAAGACAGATGGGGTTATATCATTAATATTGATGAAAATGGTCTTGATAAAGAAATATTTAACCTTGAAACAATTAAATTCGTTGATAAAGAAGGTGTAGATGATGACAATTCGTGGAATAATGTTATGGCACCGGTGCTTTCTCATTTTATTTATAAAAAAAATGAAATATTTATAAGACCTATCGGCCCTGATAACGTTATCCAAAAAGGCGAATTAGTTGGCAAATCTATTATGGTTCTTGGAATGCCGCACAGTGGAGGAATCGTTTCTTTAACTCTAAAAAACGAATACGATCAGGTCTGCGCGAGAACTGTTGATTACGGTAAAGTTGATGTTGATGAACTTGAAGTAAGCACGGAAAAAATTGATCCCACAAAAAACACCTGGATTAAAAGACAAGAACCTTCTATCGGTGGTACGGAAAACAAGGCCGGGAATCGTGCTATGCATACACATCATAATGATAAATTCTTTATTAAAAATGGCCCTTATTGCAGTATTGGTGAAGCGCGTAACATTTCCACAGGTAATGATTTCGAGCGGCTCGGGGGTAGCGGTGATATTTCTAAAGGTGTGTCCGCGTTCCGTGCTCTCTCAAAATATATGTCTTCATCTCATAAGCGTCTTGAATCTTGTCTTGGCGATGTAACACGAGTTGGTTGGAATCAGGCTTATGATGAAGTGGCAAGGTCATCGTTAAGGTCCGTACAAGCCAAAACCGGCGGATGGAAACTAAATAAATGGGCAGGGCATACACTTCGTTTCCTTACAGGACCATTACGCGGCGAGAAATATCCAATAATTTCTAATTCAAAAAAAACTATTATTCTCGCGGAAAAAAACACAAAAAATATTCCGCGTTCAGCGCCGAACAGAAAAGCTGTAAAACCCAATGCAGGTGATAAATTTACGATTGGCCCGGGTTATGCTACACCAATGTGCTATACAAGAAAAAGCGGTGAGTCAGCAACATGGACATGGGAAAACGTGATATCTTTTCCCGGAACGTATGATTTATATATTTATGGTCTTAATGACGCAATTGACACGACAGAATTTCTTGAAGAAAATAATAATGTGTCACTTGATGTTGAAGTTTGGAATTATGAAACTAAAGAATTTGATATACTGAAAAAACGCGGGCAGTACGGTAAACAAGATTCTTTTAATGCAGGCAAAATTAAACCGGAAAATATTTCAGGAGACGGCAGCATTAAAATCAGATTGACCGCTCATAATGTTATTGAACGAAATATTGATGATAAAACCGGTAAAACAATGGTTGGATCAGGTGGTAAACAAACAGGTATAGCATGGTTTAATTATGCTGTTGTAACCCCTGTTCCTGTGCCCGGAAGAGTTAACATAAATACCGCACAGCCACGCTTGCTTGCAAGTTTACCCGGAATGAATTCAGAAATTGCAAAGAATATTTTTGAAGGTCTTGATAGAAATAATAAAAAAACTTTAAAGCCTTATCAAAACCTTGGAGATGTATTGAAGGTAAAAAATATGACGCCTGATATTTTTGAAAGATGTGTTAATATTTTATCTCTTGACTCAACCTTTTTTACTGTTGAAGTAGAAGCACAATTACTAAAAAAGAATCTTTCTAAAGAAAAAATAATTCCGGATGTTAATTCAGTTACAGCCACGAGAATCAAACGATTTGTAATTAATGCTGACAGAACGGAAAGAGGTAATATAGATATCTATGAACTGGAAAGATATCCTGTAAGACAAAGATAATTAGTTGCTAAAAACAAAAAATAACGACCCGTTTGACTTTATACGAGTATTTGAATATAATATTTAACAAGTTTTAATTGTATATAATAAATTAAATTGTTTTTAAAACATAATTGTAATATTATGAGAATTGCAAACATAGGCGGATACGGACATTCAGTTTGTGTGTTTGATGAAATACTACAAACGGATGAAGCAAAACTTGTTGCTTTTGCTCCGGCTTATGCCGGCGAAGATACTTCTATTGTAACTTCTCATAAAATTTATAATGATAATATTCTTTATTATGATAATTACGAAGAAATGCTTGAAAAAGAAAAACCGGATGTTGTAATTGTAAGCACAAGATTGGACAAAATCGCTGAAGTAGCAATTTATGCTGCTAATTGCGGCTCCCATTTGATTTGTGAAAAACCTTTAGCAATAAACCATAATGATTTAGAAAATTTGTACGGTGCTGTCAAGAAAAATAATATAAAACTTATGGCTATGCTTTCGATGAGAGCGGAACAACCTTTCATTGCAGCACGAGAGATATACCAAAGCGGAAAAATAGGTGAAGCTGTTTTAATTAACAGCAGAAAATCATATAAATGGGGAACTCGACCAGAATGGTTTGGTGATAAATCTAAATATGGAGGAACTATCGGATGGGTAGGTATTCATGCTTTAGATTTTATTAATTTTATCACGGAGCTTGATTTTGTTTCCGTTGCTGCTATGCAGAACAATTTTTCTCATTCCGAAAGAAAAGATTGTGAAGATAATTGTGTATTAATTCTTGAAATGAATAACGGTGGGCACGCGACAGTGAGCGTAGATTTTTTCAGGCCAAAATTTGCTGAAACTCATGGTGACGACTGGATAAGAATTGTGGGAACAAAAGGTGTTCTCGAAGCTAGCACGGCGAATAATAACTGTGTTATAATTACAAGCGAAGAGAAAAAAACTATAATTCCGGAAAATGTTGAAAATAAAATCTTTAAATACTTTTTAAACAGCTTGATTCGGAAAACTGAACCGGAAATATCGATGGAAATTCCTTTTATGCTTACAAATGTCTGCCTGACAGCACAGGAAGCAGCCGAAAATAAAACAGTAAACAAATTAAAAAAAAATATAAAAAACGATGAATAGTAAAATTCTTTCAGGCTTAACATCAATAACTTTTCGTGAACTTAGTCCGGGAAAAATTATTGATCTTACTGTGCAAGCGGGCTTAGATGGAATAGAATGGGGCGGAGATATTCATGTTCCGCATGGTGATATAAAAACGGCACGCGAAATAAATAAAATGACTGTTGATGCCGGTCTTGACATTATAGCTTACGGTTCATATTTCCGTTTGGGAAATATTTCTTCAAAAAGTCCTGACTTTCAAGCTGTTTTAGATTCCGCTGTTGCTCTTCAAGCATCAGTTATTCGCGTTTGGGCTGGAGATAAAGGTTCTGCAGAATCTGATACAGCTTATTGGGAGAAAGTTATTGATGAAACAAAAAACGTCGCAAAAATAGCTGCAGAAGCTAATATCGAAATTGCTTTTGAATCTCATTTGAATTCATTAACAGATACCGGCGAATCATCAGTGAAGTTGCTTAAGGCGGTAAACTGTGAAAATGTAAAAACTTATTGGCAGCCTCTTCCTGAACTTTCCGATGAAGATAATTTAGAGGACATTGACCTCATTTTACCATGGCTGAGAAATGTTCATGTTTTTCAGTGGTTACCTGAAGATTACACAAGATGTCCTTTGTCTGACGGTAAAGAAAAATGGGCAAAATATTTTAATAAAATATCAAATATGAAGAAAGATGTTTATGCAATTTTTGAATTTGTAAAGGATGATTCTCCTGAACAATTTTTAACTGATGCTGAAACACTTAAACGACTAATTAGATAATTAATCTAATTTCTAAGAACCAAGAACCAAGAACCAAGAATAATATGAATGTTTTTAAAGAATCTAATATTGGTAACCTGACTACTGTCAACAAACTCGTTTCGCAGCCTATGGAAGGCAATGACGCAGTTGATGGAGGAAAGCCTTCCGAAAGAACTATCGACAGGTACAACAGACTTGCACATGGAAACTGGGGTGTGGTAATTGTTGAAGCAATATCTGTGGTAGACACTTCTCTGGCGCGTATAAACGGATTAATTTTAAACGAAAAGAATCTTGATGATTTTAAAAGGCTTGTTGATGAGTTTAAAAAAATAAATAATGAAACTGTTCTTCTTTTCCAGGTTACACATACCGGAATGAAAAGCGGCAATTTTTCCGAAAAAGTTACCTTGTGTCCCGGACAAAGCAGTGAATACAGATATTTATCAACTGATGATATAGAAGAAATCAAACAAAGTTTTATAAACGCTATTTTACTTGCTGAAAAAGTTGGCGCGGATGGAATTGACCTTAAAATGTGTCACGGTTATTTTGGTGCTGAAATGTTAAGGCCAATGAATACAAGAAACGATAAATGGGGAGGTTCATTTGAAAACAGAACACAATTTCTATCCGAAATTATTCCTGAAATAAAATCAAAGCTTAAAAATCAAAACTTTATTTTAGGCTCCAGAATCTCTATGTATGAAGCTATAAGAGGCGGCTGTGGAACAAATACACCGGATGAAATAACAGAAGATTTAACCGAGCAGGGAAAAATCATTGAATTAATGAGTTCTCTCGGAATGGATTATGTGAATGTGTCTGCCGGAATACCCGGTGTAACTTCTGAGATTACGCGTCCGACAAATGGTTCAAAAAATTTATATTTGAATCATTTCAGATATACCAAATATGCTAAGGAAATATTAGAAAAAATAAATTCCGAAATGAAAGTGATAGGTTCAGCATATTCGATTTTAAAAGAAGATGCTGTAAATTACGCGAATGAAAATATCAAAAAAAATTATACAGATTTTGCCGGTTTTGGAAGGATGTCATTTTCAGACCCGCTTTATCCAAAAAAATTAATGGATAATGAAAAAACAAATTATTGTAATGTTTGTTCAGGCTGTTCAAAATTAATGGTTAAACAGCTTAACACCGGTTGCATTATTTACGATGATTATTATAAAAAATTAATTAGTGGTTGATAGAAAATGCTTGACGAAAAAAGTTGACAGAACTAACAAATTTTGTCGAACAAAAATGTGGTATGCAATAATATTTGTAAATTTAAGCCCTGAAAGAGCAAAATTTCATATATAAACTTTACAAAAAAATGAAGCACACAACAAATAAAAATGTTTATGACGTCTTAATAATAGGTTCCGGTGCCGCAGGATTTAATGCTGCGGTTCATCTGCACGACCTTGGCGTTGAAAACATTGCTGTTGTTACAGAGCATATTAAAGCAGGAACTTCCAGAAATACCGGCTCTGACAAGCAAACTTATTATAAATTATCAGTTGCGGGCGATAATCCTGATTCACCCATGAAAATGGCAAAAACTCTTTTTGCAGGCGGCGGGATGGACGGAGACATTGCTTTGTGTGAGTCTGCTCACTCTATGCAGGAATTTTTTCATCTTGTAAACCTAGGAGTCCCATTTCCTTTTAATTCTTTTGGAGAATTTGTCGGGTATAAAACTGATCATGACCCTTGCCAAAGAGGTTCTTCTATCGGACCTTATACTTCGAAAAAAATGACGGAAGTTCTGGAAGCTGAAGTTAAAAGAAAAAACATTAAAATTATCAATAATACAAAAATTGTCGATCTATTAATTTATGATAAAAATGTTATCGGAGTAGTCGGTAAAAATAACAACGCCCTGAAATTCATTCTCGCTGAAAATGTGATCTTTGCGACCGGAGGGCCGGCAATTATTTACAAGGAAACCGTTTATCCCAAAAGTCAATTTGGCTGCAGTGGTGTTCTTGCAAAAAACGGAGTTGAGTTTGTTAATTTTCAGGAATGGCAATGTGGAATAGGGTCAGTTAAATTCAGATGGAATTTATCCGGCAGTTATCAGCAAGTTATCCCTTCTTATGTTTCGAAAGATAAAAATGGTAAAAAATATAATTTTCTCGAGAATTATTTTAAAAGTATTTCAGATATGGCAGATAATATTTTTAAAAAAGGGTACCAATGGCCATTTGATCCCAGAAAATTAAAAAAAGGATCTTCAATTATTGATTTTGCTGTTTATATAGAAAAAAATGTTTACAACAGAAAAGTTTATCTCGATTTTACCGAAAATCCAACTTTTAAAAATGAAAAATTAGCTCTTAAAAAATTAAATTCAGAAACTTACAGCTATTTAAAAAATTCTGACGCTTTGGCTAAAACACCGGTTCAAAGATTAAAAAAATTGAATATCCGTGCTTACGAGCTTTATAAAAAGCATAAAATCGATCTGGAAACAGATTTGCTCGAAATTAATGTTTTACCACAACATAATAACGGCGGTGTTCATGTTAATAAATGGTGGGAAACAAACATTAAACACCTTTTTGCAATAGGTGAGTGCGCGGGTACTCATGGAGTTTACAGACCCGGTGGGTCGGCATTAAATTCAGGTCAGGTTGGAGGATTAAGAGCATCATATTATATAAAAAACAATTATATACAAAACAAGAGCAAGATATTCCAAGATAAGAAAAAAATTAATAATCTTATTAAAGAAAAGATTAATGTTTTGAAAAAACCAGAAAATTCAGAAATTAATATTAAAGAAAAACTCTCTGAACTGCAAAATAATAATCTGGAATATTTAAGCTGCGTAAGAAACATTCCGGAAATCAAAAAATATTCTCGACAGCTCAGCAAATTGAGTTTAATTGACTCTTATGATACAATTTCTTTAAAATATAATGAAGTTTTGATATTATCAAAACTGTTTTGTAAATCTGTTTTAACTTATTTTAATAAAAACGGCTGCTTAAGCAGAGGTTCGTATATTTTAATTGACAGTGATGATTTTATAATAGACTTAAATAAAATAAAAACACACAAAAAACAGGAAGATTATAAACTATCTGTTCAGATTAAAAATAAAATTATAAAAACTAAATTCATAAAAGTAAATCCTATTCCGGATAGTCGAGAACTATGGTTTGAAAAAGTATGGAAAAACTTTGCAGAATGATTAAAATAATAAAATTTAACTTTCAGAATGATTGACAGCAGAATAATTAAAGAAGTAAAACTTTACTTTCAGAATAATTAAAGGAAAAAACTGGACTTTCAGAATGATTTATAGCAGGATGATTAAAGAAATAAAACGATAAGAAATTTTTGAAATTGAAATTAAAAAAATTATTCTGCTGTCAATTATTCTGAAAATAAAAAATCTAAAACAACCAAAATTATCTTATAAAATTATGAAGAAGAAGAAAATTGGAATTATTGGCGTAAGTGGTTTTGCTAAAAATCATTTGAACTCTATCAAATATCTCGAAAATGAATGCGAGTTAGTTGCTGCGGATGTAAGGCGTGAAGATAGATGTGAAGCGGATGTTGATGCAGTTAAAGCTCTTGGCGCTAAAATATATGAAGATGCTTATGAAATGCTTGAAGAGGAAAAAAATAATATCGATATAATTTGTATTCCAACAAGCATTGACTCACATTCCGATTACAGTGTTGCAGCCATGAAACTTGGTTATGATGTCATTTGCGAAAAGCCTGTTACCGGCACGATTGAAGAAGCTTTATTGATGAAAAAAACGGCTGATGAGACCGGCAGAAAATTATGCGTTGGTTTTCAGAATATTTTTTCACCGACTATTCAGAAAATAAAAAAAAATAAAGTAGAAAAAAAACTCGGGGATCTTATTTCCTGTAAAAGTTACGCCACCTGGCCCAGAAGCTCGGCTTACTACAAAAGAAATGCATGGGCGGGAAAATTGATTTATAACGGGAAACAGATATTTGATTCACCTATTCAAAATGCGACAGCTCATTATTTAAATAATTTGTTGTATATAGCCGGTGAAACGTATGATGAATCGGCAATACCGGAAGAAATTTATGGTGAAAATTTTCGTGCGAAGAATATTGAATCTGCAGACACGCAATTTGTTAGAATAAAAACTAAAAACAATATCAAATTAACTTATATTGTTACCCATTCCTGTAAAGAAGATTTTGGGCCGGTGGCAGAATATCTTTTCGAAAACGGTAAAATATTATGGGACTTTCAACATGAAACGGATGGAGAAGCAAAAGTTTTTGAGAAAACAGGTTCGGAATATAAACTTATTGATAAATTTGATAATGGATCAATTTCAACTCACGCTTTAGTTTTTAAAAATATGTTTGAAGCTATTGATAATAACAAACAACCTTTATCAAATATCAATAACGCGTATCAGCATATAATTAGTGTAAATAAAAGTTTTGACTCATCAAACGGAATTACTCAAATCGATGAAAAATACCTGGATGCACTTCGTGTAGAAGCAGAAGCGTATGACCCCGATTTGGATGTCTCTAACGAAAGAAATATTGTGATTAAAGGTATAGAAAAAACTATCGAGAAAATGTACGAACAGGAAAAAAGCTTTATCGAAATCGGAGCCGAATGGGCATGTTGCAGCCTACCTCGTTGAGGTCGGATTGCGGCAAAACCGCAATAGTAATCGGTATTCGGTAATCGGTAATTAAACCTTAAGTTCCGATTTATCGGGGCAACCTTAAGGGCACAAAGTGCCTAACCTTAAAACCTTAAAACCTTAATTATGAAAATAATAACTTTTGGTGAAATTATGCTTCGCCTGGCAACTCCGGATTACTTGCGCTTTCATCAAGCAACTGAACTTGAAGCGACTTTTGGAGGTGGTGAGTCTAATGCCGCGGTTTCGTTGGCAAATTTTGGTCTTGATGTCGATTTTGTCACACGTCTGCCTGAAAATGATATCGGCGATGCTGTAATAAAAATGCTCAGGAAATATAATGTCGGAGTCGATAAAATTATTTTTGGCGGTGAACGCCTTGGAATCTATTTTCTTGAAAGCGGTGCGGTAAGCCGTGCTTCAAAAGTTATTTATGACAGAGCCCATTCCGCCGTTTCAGAAATTGAACCGGATATGATTGACTGGGATAAAGTTTTTGAAAATGCTGAATGGTTTCACTGGACAGGCATAACGCCTGCTATTTCACAAAGTGCCGCAGAAGTTTTGAAAATAGCTATTGCTAAAGCTAATGAAAAACACATCACCGTTTCAGTTGATTTGAACTATCGGAAAAAGCTTTGGAAATATGGTATAACAGCTCAGGAAATGATGCCGGAATTGGTTGCAGGATGCGATATTATTCTCGGCAATGAAGAAGACGCTGAAAAGACTCTGGGAATTACCACGGAAAGTGTTGATGTTACTTCGGGCGAAGTGAATGCTGAAGCATATGAATCAGTTTCAAAACAAATTATGAAAAAATTCCCGCGAGTAAAAAAAGTGATCACCACACTTCGCGGCTCTATTTCCGCATCGCACAATACATGGGCAGGCGTTCTTTTTGACGGTGAAAAGTTATATAAATCTCCGGTTTATCAAATTACGCATATAGTTGACAGAGTAGGCGGGGGAGATTCGTTTACGGCGGGCCTGATATACGGAATTATAACATATAAAGATGATGCAGCGGCCTTAAATTTTGCTGTTGCGGCATCATGTCTTAAACATACAATTAAAGGAGATTTAAATCTTGTTACTGTAGCTGAAGTGGAAAAATTAATGGCAGGAGATTCATCCGGCCGCGTTTCAAGATAGAAGATAAATTAACCTAATTAACCTAATTTCTAATTGACCTAAAAAATAACCAATAATCAATATATAAATCCCAAAATAGCAAGCCCAAACTTTTGGACATTATTCATTAGACATTGGGATTTATTTAGAATAATTAGGTTAATTAGAGCAATTAGAAATTTATAATCCAATTACTCAATTAATAAATTTAACAATTACCCAATTTAATACAATGTCCCAATACTCAAGAATAGAAGTTTGTTTAAAAATTAAAGAAGCAGGTTTAGTTCCTATTCATTTTAACAAAAATGCTGAAACTGTAAAAAATGTTGCAAAAGCTTGCTATGATGGCGGCGCAAGAATTTTTGAATTTACTAACCGCGGAGACTTTGCTCATGAAGTTTTTACAGAACTCAGTAAATACGTTATCAAAAATTTGCCGGGAATGATTCTAGGTGTAGGCTCGATTGAAGATGCAGCCACGTCGGCTCTTTACATGCAGTCAGGGGCAAATTTTATTGTCTCACCTATATTAACTCCTGAAATGGCAAAAGTTTGTAATAGAAGGAAAATTGCGTGGATTCCCGGCTGCGGCACTTTAACGGAAATAGCTTACGCGGAAGAACTTGGCGCGGAAATTGTTAAAACCTTTCCGGCAATGCAGATTGGCGGACCTGACTTTATTAAAAATATTAAAGGCCCTCGACCGTGGACAAATATTATGTCAACCGGTGGAGTTATGCCGACTGAAGAAAACCTTAAAGCCTGGTTTCAGGCCGGTACGTATTGTGTCGGGATGGGATCAAAACTTATTACAAAAAAATTCATTGCGTCCGGAGACTGGGCAGGTATAGCTGCGAAAGTCAATAAAGTTCTGGAAATTATTCAATCAATTCGATCGGCATGATTTTGCCATTCTTTTATACTTTATATTTTGATATAATTAATCACAACAGATGTGGTTTAATTAAAAAATAGCCACGAAGACACGAAGCCACAAAGAAGAAAATAGTGAGTAATAAGATAGTGCCCAGGCATCCGCCGGGCGCTAACGCGAGTAGTAAAGTAGTGAGTCCAACTTTAGACCTTTAGACCTTGAACGTGAGTACAGCGTTACTTCGTTAGGACTTTCGACTAATAAAAGAACTTAGTGCCTTAGAGTCTTCGTGGGTAATATAAAATAATGAAAAAAATCGCTGTATTCTTATTTTTGTTCCTCTGCGTCAACATATTCGCATGTTCGGTGCCGGTGTTTCGCTATGCCCTGGAACGATGGCATCCGGATCCTTATGTCATACAACTTAATTACAATACCCCTCACACAAATAAGCTTTCGGAAATTTTGGATACATTAAGAACTTTCGATTATGACTACTCCTTCATTA
>JAOZNZ010000474.1 GCA_029933535.1 bacterium
TCATTTCATCTTCTTTTAAGAAACCAAGTTCTTCAAGTCCAAGCATAAGAGAAGATTTGTCAAGAATACGCATAACAACACTTTCACCATGAGTACCCGGAAGCGCCGAGACACGAAGATCGAGAGTGATTTTATCAACGGCAAATTTAATACGTCCATCCTGCGGCACGCGTCTTTCAGCCATATTCATTCCCGACATAATTTTAATTCTGGAAATAATAGGACCTTGAAGACGTTTTGGAGGAGAGTCCATTTCAATGAGAACGCCGTCAATTCTGTATCTTATTCTAACTCTTTTTTCAAGAGGTTCGATATGAATATCACTTGCTCTCAAATGATATGCCTGAGAAATAACAGCAGATACAAAACGAATTATCGGCGCTTCATCATCTTCATCTCCCTGAACCATATCGCCGATACCTTTAAGTGCCTGCTCGTAATCATCTTCTGAAGCGTCTTCAACTGCCGAAGCGAGCTGCTGACCTCTATAATACAAGTCGAGGGCGTTTTGAATATCAACCGGTCCTGCGACAAGAGTTTCAATTTGTAAATCGGCTGTTTTTTCATTTTTACCGAGCTCAACCGTCAGATTGTCAATAGTGTCAACATCCATCGGGTTAGTCATAGCAATAGTAAGAACACCTGCACCTGATCTGACAGGCATAATCATATTATCACGAGCGAAGCCGGCCGGAACTATATCAAGAACCTCTGGTTCGATAGTATGGTCAGCGACTTCGATTCCTTCCATTGAAAAATAATCGGCAAGAAAAGAAACCAGTTCTTTTTCATGTAACGCGCCTAACACAACTAAAACACCGATAACAGTACTTGCGCGAACGCCGACTTCAGCTTTCGCTTTTTCAATTTGTTCATCGGTAATTTTACCGTTTTCCACTAGAATATCAAGAATCATATCATCTGAGGCCATTGGAAATCTCTTTGTTCAAGTTATTAACAATTACGTACGTCTTTGCAAAAACCATTTCATTAATAATAAAATTTATTAATAAAATTAAAACATAAACTTATTTTGTCTTGATGCGTCTTTCTTTAACTTTGGCTCGCTTGCCAACCCTGTCACGCAAATAACGTAAACGGGCACGGCGAACTTTTCCATGACGAATAACTTCCACTGCAACTAAATTCGGGGAATTAACAGGATAAACACGTTCAACACCTTCTCCGAATGATACTTTTCGCACTGTAAACGTTTCACCTGAACCGTGTCCTCTGCGAACGATTACGATTCCGGAAAATATCTGTACGCGTTCTTTTTCGCCCTCGATAATTTTCTGATGAACTTTTACGGTATCACCAACATTAAACGCCGAAAGTTCTTTTTCTCTAATTTGGTTTGGTATTTTTTCTAATATATTCATTTTATTATTTCAATATAAATTACTAAATAGTCTGTTTAATTTTTCTTAATATTAATTTATCTTCGCTGGAAAGATTTGTTTTTTCTAATAATTCCGGCCGCCTTAACAACGTTTTTTTCAATGATTGCGTGCGTCTCCATTCTTCAATTTTCTCATGATTGCCGCTAAGCAGAACTTCAGGAACTTTTTCATCCCGAAACTCCGCTGGACGAGTGTATTGAGGATATTCAAGCAATCCATTCGCAAAAGAATCTTTGGCAACACTTTCACTGTTGCCAAGTACTTCCGGTATCTGACGGACTACTGCATCAATAAGCACCATCGATGCTACAGCGCCATTGCTTATCACATAATCGCCTATTGAAATTTCCTCGTCCATTTTATCGCAAACTCTTTGGTCAACACCTTCATAATGACCACAAAGAATAACAATATGCTTTTCCGCCGACAAGCGAGACGCCATGTTATGATTGAGTGAATTCCCCTGAGGTGAAAGAAATATCTTCCTTCCATCCCACAAGTCATTTCTATCAAACGCTTCAAAGATCGGTTCGGGCTTCAGAACCATTCCCGGTCCGCCTCCATAAGGAGAATCGTCGACCGTTTTATGTTTATCTGAACTGTAATCCCTTATATTATGTACATTAATTTCAACGATTTCCCGTTCGGCAGCTCTTCCAATAATACTTTCTTTCAGGTACGCGTGCACCACTTCGGGAAAGAGAGTAAGAACGTCAATTTTCATTCCGTTCGGGAGTTTCTGCATGCGGAAATTAATTATTCAGTTGCGGCAGAAGTTTCTTCAGCGGCTGGCGCTTCAGTTTCTTCTTTAAGCTGTTCAACTGACTCTGTTTTAACTTCAGCAGGTTTAGCCTGAGTTGGCTGAACTTTTTTGGAACGCGATTTCCCTTTTTTCTTCACAGGAATTTCAATGCCTTGCGCTTTTACAAGCGGAATAACTGATTCAGTCATTTGTGCTCCAACGCTAAGCCAATATTTCAGACGTTCCATATTAACTACAACTTTTTCTTTGCCTTCTTTACGAGGGTCGTAGTGTCCAAGATTTTCAATAAATCTGCCGTCACGAGGTGAGCGGGCATCTGCTACAACTATCCTGTAAAGTGCAAGGTTAGTTGTTCCGGTTCTTCTTAATCTAATTTTTGTTGCCATGATCCGTTTTGGATTGGTGAATTACTTATTTTTTTATTTCTTTAAGCATTGTTTTCAAATAATTACTACTTCTTTCTATTCCGACTGCGGGTTCTTCACTCCCCTGATAAAGCACTATCACAAATCCTTCATAGTTAATTTGCTTGAGTGTGTAAAGTACTTCACGCTGAGGAACAATCCCTTCGCCGAGAACACAAGGTTCAAGTTGACGGCCGCCAAGTGTTACCCATTCATTTCCCACGTAGGTTTCCGCATTGCGAACACCGGTAAAATGAACGTTATTGATGCTTCCCTGAAGAGTTCTGACTGCATCAGCCGGTTCTTCATCAACCAGCAAAAATGCTGCAACGTCGATGCTAACCTGCAAATTTTCCGATCCGACTTCATTTAGAATCTGAAGCATACGGTCGGAACCGTTGCAAATGCGGCCGCCGTTTTTAATTGACAGTTTGATGTGCTTCATCTCTGCAAGTTGAAGACAATCTTTTAATCCGTCAATCACATAAGATGAAACTTCATCCCATGGCAGTTCAGGTTCTGTTAATCCTGTTCCAAGAATGCATACGTCAGGTGAGTTCGTTGTGCTTGCAAGAAGAATCGCTTCGCGGATTTTGTTCATTGAACGCCAGCGAACTTGAGAGTCGCTTACTGCAAGATCGTAATTAACGCCATATGAGAAATACCTGAGTTTGTTTTCCCGCATACGCGTCATGTTCATTTTGATGTCATCGCCGATATCTCTGCGCCAGATATCTTTTCTGTTGACGATTTC
>JAOZNZ010000040.1 GCA_029933535.1 bacterium
AAAACAAATGGCTTGTAAAAACTTTTTTATCAACCGTTGAAATTATAGAGTTCGATTTAGAAATGATGGAAATGTTCGGTGAAATTAAGTTCAAACTCCAAAAACAAGGTAAAATGTTGCCGGATGCTGATATTATTATTGCTTCTGTCGCATTATGTAAATGCCAAAAATTAATTACCGGAAACACATCTCATTTCTCTCGCTTTACAAATTTAACTTTGGAAAATTGGATTTGAAACATTCCGCCTTCCAAAACAGGGGTTATCGCCGTATTACGGTTGAAAATGCTTTGACAACCAAAAAGGTAGAGACGCACGGACGTGCGTCTTTGTCAATAGAAAAATAATTTTCCATTTGCAAAACATATCTGTGGAGGGTAAAGTAACAAAAGTTCGTGACCGGCGTATGCCTGGTTCCAGCTTTTGATTTTATCCATATTCAATAAGTACCAGCACACTTTTTTGGGATAAATTTAGCGAACAGCTACAGAAGAATGTGGTAAGAAGAAGAAAATAACACCCCGGCATGCGCAGGGTGCTTACACGAAATACAAACGGGGAAAAATCCCCCTGACCCCCTTTAAGAAAGGGGGAATAAGAAAACGAAGAGCGTTAAGAAACATTGTGTGCGTAAAGTAGGTCAAGCTTCCAGCTTGACATTAATATTAAGATGGAATCCGCATGCGCAAGTCAAGAGGTTTCCGGTCAGACACTATATGGAAGAAAAAGATAATATTTGATATAATATAGCAAGCTAAACGATTAACTTTAAATAACGTGCAAGGAATACTAAAATGGCATACGTAGTAAATAAAAATGAAATAATTCAAGAAATCAGAAACTTGAATGTTGCTGATCAATTAAATATTATTACAGATATTTGGAATGGAATTAAAAAAATCAAAAGAATTACAGATTGTAACTAAAAATGAGAAAAAACTTCTTATGGATAGATTAGCAAATTATGAATCAAATCCAGAATCAGCAATTGATTGGGCAACTCTTAAACAAGAAGTTTATGATAAATAAATTGGAGAAAAATTATGGATTTAAAATTTGCAGTATTAATAGATGGTGATAATATTCCTTCGGCTTACGTCAAGGAAATGATGGCGGAAATTGCTAAATACGGCAACCCGACAATAAAAAGAATTTATGGTGATTGGACAAAACCTCGGCTCTCAAAGTGGAAGAATGTTCTTTTGGAAAATGCGATAACGCCTATTCAGCAATATGGATATACAACAGGTAAAAACGCGACGGATTCCGCAATGATTATTGATGCGATGGATATTTTATATTCAGAAAAGGTCAATGGTTTTTGTTTGGTTTCCAGCGACAGTGATTTCACACGTTTGGCTACAAGACTCCGTGAAGCCGGGATGAAAGTATTCGGGATTGGTGAAAAGAAAACACCGGAACCGTTTATTGTTGCTTGTGACAAATTCATATATATTGAGATTCTAAAAAATCAATCTGAAGAAAATGAATCGGAATCAGAATCTGAAAAAAATCTGCCGGAAGAAAAAAACACCATAGATAAAATAACACCGAAAGTTATCAAACTTATCGCATCTACTATTTACGATTTGGCAGATGATGACGGCTGGGCATTTCTCGGTGATGTAGGCAATTTATTACAAAAGAAGCAGCCTAATTTTGATTCGCGGAATTATGGTTTTTTTAAATTAACTCCGTTGATAAAATCAATCAAAAATTTTGAGGTCGAAGAACGTGAGAGTCCAAAAGGGCGATTTAAATTGATTTATGTGAAAAATAAAAGAAGGAGTAGAAAAAAATAATACCTTACTGCTTGTAAGTGCTAATCTTCATGATTTTTGCAGAATCATGCCCTGAAAGGGCCTTATAATGTAGCCAGGGGTCAGCGATAGCGCCACCCCTGGTTTAGGATATCCATACATTACCCGCGACAAAAATCCCTCTGCCGTGTCGCGGAACACGCTTTGTATACTGTCCCACAGGGCGATGCCCTGCGCCATCATATAAAATATCCCTTTTCGAGTCACGTTTAAATATGGGGAATTAAGAGGGGAATTAGCTCTGCAAATCTTTAATTGTTTGGAAAAATTAAAAATGAAATTTACTGAATTAAATGTATTGTCGGTTTTGGAAGCGGCTTTGGAAAAAGAAAATATTGTTGATCCAACTCCAATACAGATAAGATCATCACGTGCTATATTTGATGGCAGAGATGCTTATATCAGCTCTGAAACAGGCACCGGTAAGACATTGGCATATTTGCTCCCTTTATTGACGAAACTTAATGTCGATACAAAAGAATTGCAAGTTATTATTTTAACTCCCACACATGAACTCGCCTCCCAAATTCAAGATCAGCTTATTCGGATAAAACAAAACTCTGATTTCGATTTCAGATCACAACTTCTTATCGGCAGTGCCGCAATTAAACGCCAAGTTGAAAGGCTGAAAAAGAAGCCGCACATTGTTATCGGTTCCATAGGACGGATACTTGAATTAATAAAAAAGCGAAAACTTAAGGTTCATACCGTTAAAACTTTGGTGATTGATGAAGCTGATAAAATTCTGATGAGCGAGAGTTTAAGTATGATTGATAAAATAACCCGATCATTAGTGAAAGATTGTCAAAAAATTTTCGTTTCGGCAACCAATCAGAGAAGAAGTAACAGTATAGCCGATGAAATGTCGAATGAAATGGTAGAAGTTCACAGTAATTCAAATCAGGTTATCGGGAATATTGAGCATATTTATTTTAATGTTCACGAAAATGAAAAACCTGAACTACTGAGAAAAATAATCCGTGCCTGCGGAACTGAACGGGCAATTGTTTTTACTCATCGCAATGAGACAGCAAAACTCATTGCCGAAAAACTCGCTGAACATAAAATTTCCGTTGGAGAAATCCATGGCGGTCGCGATAAACTCGAGCGTGTAAAAACAATAAATCAATTCAGGAAAGGTAAAATAAATATTCTCGTCGCTTCGGATATGGTGGCTCGAGGATTGGATGTGAAAGGGGTCACTCATATTTTCAATGTAGATATTCCCGGAAAGAGCAAAGATTATCTGCATCGCGCCGGAAGAACAGGTCGGGCAGGGGAGCGTGGCCACTGCATTTCTTTAATGAGTGGTGAGGAGATGAAAATTGCGCGTCGTTATCAGCGTGAGTTGAATATTACCATGACTGAGGCAAGTATTTACGATGGTGTTATAAAGTAACCAAAGCACGTGACCGGCGTATGCCTGGTTCTTGCTTTGGGTTAATAGTTAATAGGAAGACAATCGACGAAATATATTGATTTGATTCAACAAAAAAAGTTGTTGTCATATAACTCAAAAAAATAATGAAACAATGAAAAAAAACTGTCTTTTTATAATCTTTTTCTTTACTCTTATTAACCAAATTGGTTTGGCAGATAATTCATCGGCGGTCAGTGTTAACTATGCACCTAATGATTTATATATAGTGGCGGACGGAGCATACTATAGTTATGTATCGGTTGGTGCGGATTTATTTCTGTTGTTAGATTTGGACCGTGTTACCAGGGATTAAAAGCAACAACAAATGATTTGGCGCTTGCATTCTACAAAGGCCGAGATACGGTAGCCCAATATTCGGTATGGGATTTTCTTGAAAACAAATCAAATGATGTGCAGAAAGCTTTGGATTATGGGGTTTTTAAAGATGTTCCTGGTTTCGTGAGAATATATAAAAAAGATAAAAAGAATGTACTAAATTATAAGCCTGATACAGGTTTTGAAGTTATATTATATAATAACAAAAAGATTCTTTTTAATGTGCATACCGGAAAGGAAATTATCACTTCAGAAAATATTTTTACAAGAAAAAAATAATTTACAATTATGTCAATAAGATCCTATTTTATGGCGAAGTTTTATGATCTGTTTATGAAAGAAATGGAGGAGACATCTCTTTCTATCTGGCGTTCAGACTTATTATCAGAAATTTGCGGGGATGTTTTGGAGGTTGGAAGCGGTACCGGAGTGAATTTGTCCTACTATCCAAAATCTATCAGCAGTTTGGTTTTAACGGAACCTGATCCTCATATGCTAATGCTTCTGAGAAGGAATATAAACGAAAGGCATGATGGGAAAATCAAAGCAGAAGACTTTGCTGCTGATGCACTGAATTTCCCTGACAATTCCTTTGATTCAGTAGTATCTACCTTGGTTCTTTGCTCAGTTAAATCTCCTGAAAATACACTTAAAGAAATAAAACGTGTACTGAAACCGGATGGGAAACTCTATTTTATCGAGCACGTATTGGCAGCGGAACAATCACGCTTAATCAAATGGCAGAAGTTTTTTCAGCCGATATGGATATATATGTGCGGTAATTGTCACTTAACGCGTGACACGGAAAAGAATATTTCACGTGCTGGCTTTAGCTTTGATAAGATTGAAAAACTAAATTCGTCCGGAGGGCCATCTATTGTTTCACCAACAATAATGGGCATTGCGAGTAATATTTATGCCTGAGTTATTTTTCTAAAGGGCAACTAATTATGGGTTGCTCGAAAAGGTATTTAAAGTAAGACGCGTTTTCCAGCGCGTCATATTTGGAAAGAACGTATAATCCGGAATTAAAATTAAGCCGTTTGGCATAAAAGTACGTGCTTTGGACTCCAAAGCACTTGTTTAGCAAGATTTTTAATGCGAAATTTATGCAATATTATTTTTACTTAGTCGCCCCTTAAAAAGTGTTTTTAGTATTATATCCCAAAGGGATATTTCATCGTAGCCTGCGGCAGCGCCGTAGGGAAAAAGAAAAAATGACCAGCAACACTGAAGGTGTTGCTCAATAGTTTGAACAAGCCCTACAGGCTTGAACTTTCTCAATTTATTATCCTACGGCGTTGCCGCAGGCTACGATGAATTTGCCTTTCAGGCAATTATTAAAATAAAATTTATTGCAAGATTTTTGTTGATAAGACGATTTTTCTTGTAAAATATAACATACTTTTTTAACATGAAATAGTGATTAACACTATTGATATTGACTTTTTAAGGGACGACTACTTAGCAGTCATTTCGGGTCGAAATGACGTACTATACTTTTGATTACTTTTTATTATTCAGGTGTGATTTTGAAAAATTCGCATGCTTTATTGTAAAGTTCATCAGGCATGAAACTTGTTCGTCGTTGTGGATTGATCCAAACAACAGCTTGAGATCCTTTAGCTATCAAAGCATTATTTGCAGCGTTAACGAATTCGCATTGGAATTCTACACGGGTGTGAGTTAGATTACTGATAGTCATTTTAACAATAACTTCATCAAAGAGAAAAGTTTCCTGAATAAAATCTATATGTAGATATTCGGTAGCAAAGCCGAAATCATCTTTAATATAATCTTTAAGTTTTGGATAATGATCACACATAATCATGTCGCGACATTTTCCCATCCACATTGCATAAGTAGCGAAGTAAACATTATCGGTCATGTTAGTATCAGCGAAAGTAACATGAAGCCTATATTCGTACCAAACAGTATTCATAATAAAGTTAACAAAGTTGTAAGGTTGTAAGGTTTTTTCACACAATAATTTTAACAAATCCGAGACTTCCGGTCGGCTCAATAATTTTTTCCATTTGATCAGGCTTAACACCTGAAAGTTCAAGTAACTTGATAACTTCTTCAGGTGAACGGTAACCGAGATGAAAATCCATAAACCATTCTAAATATGGTCGCGCAGGATGGTCAGGCAGAAATGACTCAACGAAGAGCAAAGAACCTTTCTGCATGGATTTCATCAAAGAACTAATCACATTAACAACTTCTTCATCTCTTAAAGCTTCGATAATTCCAATAGCAATGCATGCGTCAATATTTTCGGCAATGTTTGCTAATTGTTCAGCAGCTTCTTCACGTCTCAAATCAATTCTCAATAAATCAAGTGCCTGCGTTTTATCTTTTAGTTCTACTTCGAGAAAAGATAAAGCGGCAGGTTCAATGTCAACAGCTGTAAGTTCAAGCTCAAGTTCAGGATTGTTATCGAGAAGTAATCTTTCTACCGGAGCGGTTCCGCTGCCGATATCAAGAATTTTCATAGAGTTGTTGGATTTATTATTAAGAACAGTCGTTAATTCGTCTGCAACCCATTTTGCGCGGGTTCTGCAAGCGACGGAAGCCGGAAAATCGAGTTGAAGACGATCGAAATAATAACCGAGTCCGGAAGCGTTAGTAATATTCTGAACGATTTTTTCGAGGAGCATAAAGTCGCCGACATAGCCGTAAGGTTTTTCGATCGAGTGTTTTACGACTTCAGAATCGCCGATAAGTTCGAGGATTCTGTTCATAATACGTTTTCTCATATCGAACAATTCAGTTGGTTCGATAAAATCCTGAATTTCGATCAACTGTTGAACTGTATGTGTGATAAAGTCGGTAAACTCCTTACTTTTTTCTTTAGAAAAGCTGTCGGCATTATCATTAGCAAAGCGGGAATGAAAGACTCTGAGTTTTTGAGTGAATTCATTCAAAATAGCTTCGAATTCATGATGATAAGCCCGGTTATCAGCCTGACTTTCAGAAGTTTGACACGGATAAGTAAACGCAAAAGTTGCAAGAGGGAAATCATCATTTCCTGAAATAGTTGCCGATAAGTTGTCAAAACGTTTGCCTTTTGAGATTGAAGAACAAGATAGCCACGCAGCGCCGCGTGAAGCGTCATATCGTGGTAAAATCCTTTTCAGATTGTGAGCTTTTTTAGATGATTCTATAAGAGACCAAACGCGGGTAGCCGCCGTATCGAAATTCTCGTTGGTAATTTTGGCGATAGTTAATGCTTGATTATAACCATCACTGTTTAATAAAGCCTGCCAGGTTTCCGAGTCGCGGGATTCAACCGGTTCAATGTCAATTCCGGTTGGAGACGGAGCAATTACCGCTATAGCGTGTGAAAACGAATCAGTAATAGATAAGCCTACACTATCGAATAAATTATTATCATTTTCAGAATTGAAGACAAGAATTGGTGCGCCCTCATCCGTATGAGAAATATTGATAGAATTGGATTGGATTTCTGTGTTATAATATTTTTTCGCAAAAGAAGACGCAGCACGTCGAGTTGCGATTAAGCCAGCAAGAAAAGAATTTTTTCTATGTTTTGAAAGTTTATCAGCATTAACAATATCATTTTCATTAATTTCAGTAGCGGTTTCAACCTCATTAATATTGGCAATTCCAACAGCAAATTCGATATCGCAAAGCAGTTCGGAAAGATTATTTTTAATTTTATTCAGTTGAACAGGAACAGGAGCTTTTTTAGTTTTGATTTCCTGATTTGAATTAGGTACTTTAGTGTGAATACCCTCGATAATTTCTATTACATCACCTTTATCGTCAAAAATCACCATGTTGGAAATATTTTCACCATCTGTAATTTGCTCGATAACTTTACCGTAACAGGTAACTGTTGAAAGCGGTTTAGCGGATTTGAAAATTTTCAGACGATTGATTTTTGCCGGAAGAGAATTCGGCGGTAAAACAAGAATTCCGGAATGCAGAAAAGCATCACGAGCAGCCGGATAAGGCATAATAGTTTTTTGAGGCAAGTCATCGGAATAATAATGTTCGTGTTCCGGGACAGTAATTTCAGTCAGGACTTGATTTTGGAAATCCATTTTTTTAATTTTGCTGATCCGCCTGAAGAATTTACCTTGAAACAAAGGAGCAGGGGAGAAATCCCCGGGATTTTTGTCGATAATATCTGTAAACACCGGTATTTCCATCTTCGGTGCGGCATTATTTTCACCGAAAACTAATTCCGCGGAAAGATATTTACTTTTGAAATTATCATCGCTCAGGAAGATAGCCGCATCAACTATAATTTTATTGTTTTCGGTTGACTTAACAAAAGTTTTAACTTGGAGCTTGCGTTTAGCATCTTCAGGAATAATAATCGCCTTGTGAAAATTAATGTTGTATAAAGTTGGGATTTCATCTGAAACTAAACAATATTGCGCGGCTTCAACCATGGCTTCCATAGCGATAACGCCGGCTAAAATAGGAGTTCCATGAAAAACATGTTCCGGCAAATGCCGGTCAATATCGTGTGATAGAACCGCTTCAACTATGCATTCAGTTTCAGGTATATATCTGATAATCCGTTGTAAAAATCTGTACTTAGCCTCCGGAGGAGAAGAATAAATATAAGAGTCCAATTCGTCATTTAATCTTCCGGTAATAATTGATGTAGTAGATGAAATAGAGCTATCCATTAAAGCCAGGTATTGCTCAACACCGCTTTTGTTGTCGACAGGAACTGTGCCGGATTTTTCGAGTGATTCAACAGCCCCGATTCTTTTGCCAATACCTGTTTCCGACCAAATCGAATATCCAACAGTAAGGCAGTGAATGTCAGGATGATTTTTGTGAAATGATCTTACTGCGCCGTCAAGCCACGAATTAGCCATAGTATAATCGGTTTGACCACTCATGCCTGAATGCCCGAGAATAGAAGTTAAAACGTGGAAAGCTTTAAGGTTGGCTATCGGGATATTAGAAATAAGATTATAGAAACCAAGTACTTTTACGCGAGCAACTTTAAGGAAATCTTTTAAATCGACTTCTCTGAACAAATGTAAATCGGTAATGCCTGCTCCGTGAAGAACAGCGGTAATATTGCCTTTTTTGTCTTGGATTTCTTTTACAGCATTTTGAACATCGTTATAATTTGCGATATCACATTGCAGATAAATATAATCAATATTCTCTTTTTCCAGTATTGATAAATTTACAGCCAACTCACTTATGGAATCATCATCTGCGAGAACAGGGGATAGACCCAGCAAAGCAATCTTGGCACCTGTTTTCTTAGCAATACCGTGTGCGAGTTGAAAAGTAACTCCTTTTCCTCCACCGGAACAAAGAACAACATCTTCAGAATTGAATTTCGGTGTTTGGTTGTTGGCTGGCGATACAGGATTTGCAGCAGCGGTGTATCGGGTACCATTTGGAGCGAAAGCATAAAAGACACGTCTGCCTGAAGTTTGCAGTTCTTTTTCAATCAGATTAGCCCATTGATCAGGATTCCAGGATTCAGGAATGCGCAGCCATTTAGGTTGGAAAGAAGTATGTTCGAGTCTCAAAGTTTTAAGGAAAGCCTGTCCTGCATTAAGAAATTCATTGTCACCGATTTGTAAATCTGATGAGTTTCCAACTTTGTTATTAGAAATGTCAGGACAAGCGACAATGCATCTTAGATTATCCCAGGAAGGTCCAAGATTTTTAGCAGTCCATTTAAAAGCGAGAAACAATTTAGAAAAAGCGTTTTCAAAATATGTTGAGAAATCATTTTGATCGATGTTCTCAATATTTATTTCGGTTTTTGGCAGAATTACGACCAACATCGACATATTTTCCGGACTTGGAGTCTCTTGATTGATAATTTCCGGGTCCTGGATGATGGTTTTAATCCCATGCCGCGATATCTTTTCGGCAAATTCTATTACACGTGGATCTTCAGGATTGCCAAGCACGTATAAAGAACCGCTCGTTGGAAGCCGGGTAAATTTTTCCGCACTCAAAGGTGCAGGAATAAAGTCAACTTGAAATGTTCTTATCCAATCTGCCAGACCGACTACCGATGCGGAGCCTGTAACACCAATAGCTTCATCAGCGGAGTTGATGCCGATGACTTCATTATCTTTGAACTCGTTTTGTATGACGTTAACCAACTTTTCAAGTTTGGCGTTTGCATAGGCAGACGGATCAGCCGGCACCTGTTTGTTAAATTTTTTACTTACGTTATAAACAAATTCACCGACTTTAATAGAATCAAGATTCAAATCATCGCGTAATTTCATGTGAGGTTGAATAGCGGATTTCGGAAAACCTGTTCGTTCAGCGATCCAATCGATAGCATAATCCAGTGCTGAAATATTTGTGTCAATTAGTTTTTGTGTATGTTCGTGACTGCTATCATTTGGCAGTATTTTTTCAGAAGGTTGAATATTCTTTTTATTTTTCCAGTGATTGAAGTCAAGTTTAATTAAATCTTTTAAGAAATCACCTTGCTGCTGCAAATAACCGGGATATTCATAAGCTTCATCAGGTAGTAATTCATTATCCGGATAAGAATTATTTTGGATAAGATTTTGAATATCGATTTTTCTTTCGCAGGGGTTAGTTATAAATTGAGGATTATAATCATCTATAGAAAAAGGTTTGAAATAGCGATGCTCAAATAATTTTTTTGTTTTAACCGGAAAACCTTTTACAAATGCCTGCGCGACAACTTTATGGATAAGTGTTAATGAATCTTTATCTTTTTCCATTGTTGAACAGCAGACAACATCGTTCCCGCAGATGTTTTTAACAAGTTCGCTTAAAACATTACCCGGACCAATTTCAATCCATAGTTCAGGTGTTTGCTTTTGAGCGGCAAGAACGGCATCGGTGAATTTAACCGGCTGAATCAATTGATCAGAAAAATAAGGTATAATTTTTTCATTTGAAGAAATAACGCTGCCCGACACAGAAGAAACCATTGGCTTATTAATTTCTGAAAAAGAAAAATCTTTAAGCGACTTTTCTAATGTGTTTACAGCAGGCTGCATACGCTTTGAATGAAAAGCATGTGACACTTTTAGACGCCGGAAAGTTATATCATGTGTTCTACATAATTCCTCGAGTTCGGTAAGAGAAGACGAATCACCTGAAACAACAGTTTGTTCAGGTGCGTTATAATTTGAAATAGTAAGATAGCCGTCAATTTTATCAATCAGCTGTTGGGTTTTTTCCGGGGAGGAAAGCAGAGCTGACATCCCGCTATTACCATTTAATTTTGTAATAGATTGACCTCTCGCCACGGCAATTTTAACAGCAGTTATTCCATCATAAGCGCCGACGCAATGCAATGCTGAAATTTCACCAAGACTATGTCCAAGCGCGATTGATGGTGTTAGTCCTAACGAATCAAGCAGTTTTAAAACAGCTATTGAAGAGGCAGTTATTGTTGGTTGAGCATTAGCAGTATTTTTCAATTCGGCTTGTTTTCTCTCACGATCAGCTTCATCATCGAAATAATCACATTTGATTATATTTTTTAAACCGTTTGGCAGGTATTCTTTAACAGCTTCGTCAGCATTATTGTAAAAGTTTTCAACAATAGGGAACGCGTGCGATAATTTACTGCCCATATTAAGAAATTGAGCGCCCTGGCCGGGGAAAAGCGCGATGAATTCAGGTTTTTCTGCCGCATTACCCGCATAAATTCCTTTTAAAGGATTATTGCAAGCCGCAATGTCAGAATTATTACTTAAGATCTCTGCTGTTTCAATTAACGATTCGTGAAATTGCCATGGAGATTCCGTTACAAAAGCTATTCTGGTATTACCGTGTGGAGTACGAGAAGAAAGTTCAGCGGAAAGATCAGTTAATTCCGCTTTGCAAATACGTTTTGCAATAGGGATAACCGATTCGATTTGTTCCAATAATTTCTCTATTGAATTATCAGATAAAACAATAATTTCTGTCGCGCGATAAGTTCTAAGAATATCTAAATCTTTATTATCGACAGAAGAACTTGTATTGGCTTCTTCAAGAGTTATATGACTGTTAGAACCGCCGAATCCCATAGCGCTTACCGAAGCGCGACGCGGGAATTTTTTACTTTCCCATATGCCAGGAGAATTAGCCGGTCTCATTTTCTTTGTTTCATTAAAAATAGAATTAGGCGTTTCACAGTTTAATGTCGGGGGTATTATTTGATGCTTCAACGACATAATCGCTTTGACTATCCCGGCAGATCCTGCTGCGGCTTTGCAGTGTCCGATATTAGCTTTTATGCTGCCGACTTTACAGACATTTTTTTCAGGCGAGGCGTCAATAAGATTTTTCAATGCCGTTAACTCAATTCTATCGCCAAGTGGTGTTCCGGTTCCGTGACCTTCAAATAGTCCAACGGTTCCAATGTCATAATCAGCACGCTTGTACGCGCTATTGAGCGCGCGCATTTGACCTTCAACATTAGGAGCGGTCATGCTTCCGGCACCGTCGGAAGATATCCCCCATCCGCGAACGAGCGCGTGAATTTGAAGTCCCGTTTTCACTGCGTCCTTTTCGCGCATTAGAACGAACATCCCGCAGCCTTCACCTGTAATCATTCCGTTTGCGTTTTGGTCGTATGGCATAATATCATCTTTTGCGAGTGCCTGAGTTTTTGAGAAACCGACAACTTCAAAAGCGTCAAGACTGATGTCAACTCCTCCGGCGATTGCCATGTTCATATCACCATTAACAAGTGAATCACATGCTTGCGCAATAGCGATCAACGATGAAGAACAAGCGCCGTCAACAGTAAATCCCCCGGCACCGAAGCTGAAGAAATTACAAACACGTCCGGCAATTGTATTTGACATGTTACCTGCGAGAGAATCTTCATTAATTGGTGGTAAAGGGGCGTCATAAACAATTTTGAAACTTTTTAGTAATGAATCGATTTGCCCGGAAGACTTTCCCGAGTGCTCAAGAACTTTTCTTAAAGACCTGGAAACATACGGCCAGCGAAATCTTAAATAATGACTGCGCGCAAATTCGCCACCCAAACTATTACCGATAATTACACCGGTTTTTGTTTTGTT
>JAOZNZ010000041.1 GCA_029933535.1 bacterium
GTGAACTTAAGGTTACTCTCTTCTTTCGCTTAAGGTTATTCGCTTCGCTCATTTAAGGTTGAAATGTTTGATTGACTATGCAACCTTTAGACCTTAAGCGCTTTAGCGCAACCTTAGGTTGCGAAAGCAACAACCTTAAGGTCGCTTTAGCGACTTAAAGTAAATTCCATGGTATTTGTCACACCTGCAACAGCAACCGTCACTTTAACCGGATATTTATTTTCTTTTTTTGATATTAATTTCGCCTTAAAATTTAATATTTTAATAGGCTCATTCGAACCAAGTTCAAATGAAAAATTTGTGGACGGTAAAATTTGAATGTTTTCTGAAACGTCAACTTTAACAGAACCTTTTAAAATATTAGTTGTAAAGTTACGAACATAAATATCCCAATCTAATGATTTTAATTTAAATTTATTAAATTTATTGTGCCAGGGAGGCCGGAATGTAGTAAATGCCCGGGGTGTAACTTCCGGAATTTTTCTTGGCGAAAGTGAAAAAGAATCAATAATATTACCCTCAATATCATAAGCATTAGCTGTAATATTTGAAGCGCTTGGGCTGCAAATTACATAGTGAAGACTTTTCTTCGCTTTTACTGAAAAGGGATTAAGATAAGTTACGGGATCATATAAAGGAGCTCCGGCTCCACCGGAAATAACATAAGTCGTTCCGGCATATTCGCTTCTGTCATAAACGTGATCATGTCCGGAAACAACAAGACTTGTATTGTATTTCGCGAGTAGCGGAACAATAAACTGTCGGACTTCTTTAACATCATCCCCCTTGGCGTGCCCGGCGCCTGTAAAAGCGGAGACATGTAACGCGGCAACAATAAAAGGTAATTTACATGTTTTAAGTTTTTCCTCTAACCAGTTGTATTGTATTGTTCCCGGTTTAAAAGGTTCATACGTGTTTATATGAACAAAAAGAACATTGCCGTTCTGATAAGAATAATATCCTTTACTTTTAAATTGTGAACGGTCAGGATAAAATACGTTAAGATAACTCTTTTTGTCCCAGGGATGTTCATGATTGCCCCACGCAACCATAACAGGCGATCTTTCAAGCATAGGCCGTCCCGGAGCAAACCATTCATCATACCACTCATCGAGTTTTGTGCCTCTGGTCAAAATGTCGCCTGTGTGGATAACGAAATTAACATCGTGTTTTGAAATCTCCGCGACAATTTTTTTAAATTTATCCGGACGTGTTCTGTTATCGCCCAATACGCCAAAAGAATAATTTTTTCTTTCAGGGCTTAGAGTGTTAAATTTTGAAAAGGCATGTGAAGTACCGGCAATGCGGTAAAAATATTCGGTGTCCGGAGTTAAATTTGTTAATACAACTCTGAAAATTGTATCGGTAACCGAAGAGGTAATGATTTCCGGTTTCTCAATTTTAGTTTTAAAATCAAGATGTCCGAGAACCCCATCTTTAATTTGCCAGATTATAATCGCGTTAGTTTCGCTGACTGTTTCCACATAAGGGCGAACTAAAATATTATCTTCCTCCGGAGCGATTATATGTACGGTTGTTTTTTCTGAAATTGTACATCCGACAAATAGCGAACACAATATAAAAGCAACAAAGTTTTTGATTTTCATTTTATAAGTTTTTGTTGTAGCGTTTGTTTTAACAATACGTTTATGTATTTAACGTTTGTTAAATGTGATTTTGATATTTCTGTGATAGCACGGAGATTTTCCGGTATTACAGCAATTTTATATGTCTTGGCAGGAACAGTTACTATGTTATTTCCTGATGCGTAAATTGCGCCCGGTTTTATTGCGCGGAGTTTTTTAATATCATCTCCTGAAATTTCACAGACACAAAGCATAGAATCTTTAAAAATTAAATTAGCAATTTCTGCTGCTGAAAAATTCTTTATATTGCTGAATTTCGGGAAATCTTTCTTTGATAACCATGCAAAATCAGCCCCCGACACTTTAATTATTGCTTTTGCTGATAAATTGGCAATCTGATGTTTATTAGAAATAGAATTTTTAATCTTTGATATTCCGCTTGTATCAAGAGCCCACTTTTTTGTAAAGTGCTGCGCATTGGCATAGGATTGTCCCGGAACATTTACCAGAAGAAGATCAGGCGGGTCTTCTGCCGGGAAGGTCCAGTATTTAAGCCATTCAGCCTTAGAATTATAAAAATTAAGATTTTCTGACGCCCAGATCCATACAAGCTTTTCCTGATTTTCAGGATTAATTTGACATAACCATAACCCATTTCCTTTCAGAGAATGTTTCTTGCCGGAAATATTAAGTGTTGATTTGTCGATTTTTGTAGTTAATTTATTATTTATTTTTTTTAAAAATTTATTCTGGTCCGGCGTGCCGAGTAATATTAAATTATATTTTTTAATATCTTCAGCCGTTAATTCACTATCCTTTTTAACGGGAATTGTGCCGAAATCCATTTCTCTTGCAATAAACGACCATTTACTGAGTTCGGTTGCGCACTGATTTATTTTATTTATCGTTTTATCATCCCCGGTCGTTCCTTTTACTATCATCAATGGCTCGCCATTGTAAAAGTTTTGCCAGCTTCCCGGTTGATACAGTCGCGTATTATTTTGCTCTGTCTGTTTTTCTGAAATGGTATAAATGGATTCTTTTTTAGAGATATAAATTTTTTTAGGCAGGGGAGCCGAATATTCAATATACTTTCCATTTATAATAATTCCAAGCAGAGAATCATAATCAACAAGTTTATCGTCTAAGGAAACAACAGCATTTTCTACATTTTCAAAATAAAGCACAAGCTGGTTTGCGTTAATAAATCTTGCGACAGCTTTTGCAGGCATACGTGGATTATCGCGGGAAATAATTTTCAACCAGTAACTTTCATTAAAAGTTGAATAACTGTTTTCAATAATTATTTCATTAGGAGCAGAAACTCTTCTGTTGCCTAACAGCCATTTAACCGGATGAGCAGCCTGAATAGCGAATTTAAGCCTGTATCCAACATCTTTTAAAACATTCAAAATTACCGGACATGCACGTTTCTTCATTAAATCTGCTGCCGCAATAGAATATCCGACAGGAGTAACTAAATCATTTTCGCCATGAGCGATGCAAACAGGAAGATTGAACAAATTTTGAAGTGGAATATTTGCAGAATAACTACCTAGAGAAGCCACTGCAGCGAAAAGTTGAGGATAAGCCGCGCCAATTCTCCATACACCATATCCACCCATTCCGTTGCCGAGAAGATAAATTCTATCCGGATCAACAGAATAAAAATTGGTCATAAAATTAATTGTTTCGAGAACATCAATTGCCGAAAGCCCTAAATATGCAGTGCTTTCCCCGCGAGCACCGACTTGAACAGAAAAGAAGGGGATTTTAGAATTAGTATTTTTGTAAAAATCTGAAATTCTTTGATCGGCATCATGCAGGAAAACTACCATTGGCATTGGAACACCCGACACATATTTTTTAGGGATATCAACTGTGAAAGGCTGACAGGAATTATCTGCTTCAGAAATATATGCGGCTGTATATTCACCGCGGAGAGAATCAAGATAATCTTTTTTATGAGAAAGCATATTTATTGCTTCATCAAGTTTCGTGAGTAATTTATGAGCTTTAATATTTTTATTTATTTGATCCGCATTTTTATATGATGCTAATAGATTCAAATAATATTTCAAAATTCCTCTGTGCTTCCGGGAAAGTCGAAAAATTGTTGAAGTGGAATTTAAATTTACAAAAAGATTATTGATTTTTCCTGCGCGGTCGGAATAAATAGTTTCAAAC
This sequence comes from bacterium, assembly GCA_029933535.1. Classification (GTDB taxonomy): domain Bacteria; phylum Auribacterota; class UBA3054; order UBA3054; family B51-G9; genus B51-G9. The sequence goes on from JAOZNZ010000041.1 coordinate 3,774, forward strand.
GGTGATAAATAAATATTTAAAGATATTCCTGCCTTTTTATCCGGGATTCCTGTTGCTTCTGCTGTAAGAGTGCAATAAGGCATCTCAAAAAACTTCTCGGGAATAGGAGTTTTGGCTCCTGGAACAACAGTAAACTTTTGCGTTATAGTTCTGTCCGGAGAAAGCCACATACCTTGAATTTTCACAGGAAATTCTTTAACAGGCGGATTTAAATTTAAAGTTACATTAACTTGATTCCACTCAGCAGTAGGGAATATTAAATTTACTTCAAGTTCATCGCTAATCGTTGCTGCTATAATTTTATCGTGTTCTTTTTTGCCAACAAAGCGAAATGAAAACTTCCACGCACCAAAATTATCATCTGCTTTTACAAGGATTCTATGCTTGCCTTTTGAAAGTTGAACCTTTGCCCAATCTTCGTCAGGAGTAAAACCTCGTTCGGCATAACTGTCAATAAAAAGCTTGTTATCAATCCATACGCGAATTCCGTCATCTGACCCGACGTGTAGAAACATAGTTGTATTGGATTTTGCTTCCACAAAAGCAAAAGCGTATGCAACAACTTGATTCTGCATACCAAAGTATGAATCAAAATCAATTCCGGGCGTTATACTGACAAACTGTTTGAAAGTAGTGTTGGCACGATTCGGTATGGATTCACCAACTTTTACTACTGCTTGACTTTCACCGCCAAGACCGGCAAGATAATCATTATAAAAACCTTGTCGAACAATCTTTTTACCGTCAGCAGTTTTGGCAGGTTGATTGGGAAATGTACCGGCAACGAGCCAGTTCGTGTAAAAAACGCCGGGCTGTAATTGATAAACAGGCGCGTCAGAAGCCGAAACAGAGAACGCAGTGCAAAGGAATAGCGCGAAAAAGGCAAAAAATTTCTGTTTCATAATTTGGAGCATAGTTCCTAAGGTTAGTCGCTGAAGCGATTCTAAGGTTATCCCGATAAAATCGGGATTTAAGGTTACTCCTTCGTGCTTCCGCACTTGAAGTTTAAGGTTGCCCCGATAAATCGGGACTTAAGGTTACTCCTTCGTGCTTTGCACTTGGAGTTTAAGGTCATCCCGAGCGCATAAGCGCCTCGGGAAACTTTCAAACCTTAGGTCTGCGTCAGCGGACAACCTTAAGATCGCAAAGCGATCAACTGGTTAATTTAAAGTTACAAGGATTTAAGATTATTCATTAATCCAGAAATTCCTCCAGATATGTGTTTTGCAGTATTTCTTCTGTTTTGTGCTCTTTCGAGATCAACATATTTTAAGTCTTCAGCAGAATAATACATACTTCTGACTTCGCCTGCAGAAGCTTTTGAGATATCTAAAAATCTGGAAAATTTTTTATTGCTTTTTCGTTCAAATCCTTCTGCAATATTATTCATAATGTTATTAAGGTTACTCCTTCGTGCTTCGCACTTGAGGTTTAAAGTTACAAGGTTTAAAATTAATTTTAAAAGGTAAATTAAGGTTTTTCTTTCTTCAACCTTAAAGTCGCATAAGCGACTAACCTTCAAACCTTAAGTCCGCATTAGCGGACAACCTTAAGGGCGCATAAGCGCCCAACTTATTTAAGCTTGCATAAGCGAGCTTACTGCTTCTGCAATCCCTTTAGCGTCAAGTTTGTACTCAGCAAATAATTCTGCCGGTTTACCTGATCCCGCAAAAGCTGTAACGCCAAGTTTTTTGATTTTACAAACAATTCCGTTAGCGCCGAGGACTTCAGTAACAATACTTCCAAGACCTGATGTAACTACGTGATCTTCAACAGTAACAATAACGCCTGTTTCAGCAGCAGACTTAATTGCTTCCACATCAATATCAAGTGGAGTTGAAATCTGAATCACACGTACATTTTTACCTTCCGTTTTTAAAATATCATGCGCTTCAACTGCGTTAACGCACAAAGCTCCTGTAGAAATAATTGTTGCATCATCACCTTTGCGAACGATATCGGCTTTACCATACTCAAACTTATAATCTCCACCGAAGAAAGGTGTTCCGTCTTCCGCGGCAACAGGATTCATTTTTGAACGCCCCATGATTAAAAGAGAAGGTTTGTCTGTCTGTGCAAGGTATCTTACTGCGCGATCGGTTTGATTAGGATCTGCAGGAACAAAAACTTCAAAACCGAGAAGATTTCTAAAAGCTCCGATATAATCAACACACTGGTGAGTTTTGCCGTCTTCACCGACATCAAGTCCGCAATGAGTACAAATAATTTTAGGATGCGAATGATTAAGAACAGCAAGTCTATTTTGATTATAAGTTTCATCAACGCCGAACACACCGAAATCTGCGAAGAATGCCTGAACACCTTCAACCGACATTGCGCTGGTAATTGCTGCAGCATTATGTTCCTGAATACCGATTTGGATAAAATTATCCGGTGTTACTTTTTTAAAACCGGCTGTCTTAACACTCGGCATTAAATCACAATCGATAACTACAGCAGGTGTGTTACCGGCTTCGACTGAATTAGCTTTCGCGATGTCTTCGATAGCGTTACCCCAACCTGATCGGTTATCATTTTTTTCGTCAACCGGGTAAGTGCGTGGAGTTCCGACATTCATTTTAACTTTTGGCGCTCTGCCGTGAAAATCAGACATTTTCATTGTCTGAGGTCCGGCCCGGCGGACTTTTAATGCGTCAAGATTATCTTCCAAACCAAGTTCTTTTAGCGCTTCTCTACACTGTTCTTCTGATAAAGTAGTGCCATGCCATTTATGGTCATTCTCCATAAATCCAACCCCTTTACCCATTATTGATTTTGCCATAATAACTGTTGGCGCATCATTAGCATTTATAGCTTCGCGGGTTGCTTTATAAAGTGCCTGGAAATCATGTGCGTCAACTTCAACAACCTTCCATCCGTCTGACGCCCAATTTTCCGCAATATTCTGCGGCATTACCTCTTTAATTTTTCCATTGATTTGAAGAAGATTATAATCGACATAAGCAACGAGGTTGTTAAGTCCAAATTTTACTGCTGTTCTGCGTGCTTCAGCAATCTGGCCTTTTTGCTGTTCACCGTCACCCATAAGACAGAAACCGTCAAACTTAACGCCTTTAATTTTTCCGGCAAGCATAAAACCAACTAATGCTGATAATCCCTGACCGAGATTTCCTGTATCCCATTCAATTCCGGCAACACATTGTTCAACATGTCCTGCAAATGCACTTCCGGTCTGGCGGAAATGGGAAACAGCTTCATCTACGTCAAAGAAATCGACTTCACCCATCGCGGAATAAACTCCCGGGGAAGTATGACCATGACTTACAACTATCCTGTCGCGGTCTTCTTTAAGCGGATTTTGCGGATCTACATTCGCGCAGTTCCAAAGTAAGGTGTACATATCAATTGACGACATTGAACCGCCCGGGTGACCGCTTGCAGAGAGGGTGGTCATTCTAAGAATATTACCTCTAGCGTTAGTAGCTTTTTGTTTAAGTTCAGCGATTTCGTTTTCTGATAAGTCGGCAGCTTTAAATAATTTTCCGTTTTCCATCAAGATTCCTCTGTTTTTAAAGTTAAATAAATTGGTAATTTTATAAATTCAATTTTTTATTAATATCGTTTCAATCGTTTCAATCATTTCAATCGTTTCAATCGTTTCAATCGTTTCAATCGTTAAATAATAATAAATTATAACAATATCGCCTTTTTTTTGCAAAAGGGTTGACTTATTGATTTGCTTTCTGTATAATATTGCTCCAATTTAAAATGGGCGTTTAGCTCAGTTGGCTAGAGCGCTACCCTTACAAGGTAGATGTCATAGGTTCGAGTCCTATAACGCCCACCAGTCTTCGTTCGACGCAGGCGAATGAAGACTGCCACGGCATAGTGCCGTAAAACGGCACTATGCCGGGCATTCGCCTACATCAAACTACGCCCGGGCAAGCCATTTATTCTTCGTACGACTCATGCGAATGAAGCCAGGTATTCGCTGCAGGTCAGAATCTCCGAATCTCTTCCCCGTCAACTTCCATGCACTTTGTCTTTTCGTGGACTCTCCCATTTTTTCAATCAACAAAAACTGCTGTTTGTCGTTTGTTATTATATGAATATATATTTGAATTATTAAGATAGATTTGATACTATAGATATAGATGGATATAAATGTCATAGTTAAATAAAGATATATAATAAATGTTTTTCAATGAAGAAAATTTAAAATATATTATATGGAGGCATCTTATGAATAATACTTCACATGAAAATTCTCAAAACTTCCCAAAACAGATTAATCGACGGAAATTCATTAAACAAGTAGGTTCCGCTGCTTTAGGTACAGGTTTAACTTTGGGACTCCTTGATATTATCGGGTGCACCAATAAAAATATTATAACCGAATTATCTTCTGAATCAAAAAATAATATTAAAAACTATGTTGACGGGATGGCATATTCACCTCTTGGCAAAACCAACCTGATGGTTTCGCGCCTTTCACTTGGTGGTGATCGATGGGATCCCATAGTTGCCAAACGAGCGATTGAAATGGGCGTAAATCTTGTCCATGGTTCGGTTGGATACAAAACCATGGAATCGCAGGTGGAGACACTTGGAGACCAGTGGGATAAATTCTGGTATGTGTTAAAGCATACAGGCAAAGTTGAGGATATGGGCAAAACACTCGACAGATGTCTTAAAACAATTAAACAAGACCATGTTGAAATTATGGCTTTTGTTGTACGAACGACCGGAATCACTGATTATGACCATGTTAAATCAACTTTTGAAAAACTTAAAAAGTCAGGAAAGGTCCGGACACTTGGCGTAACTGTTCATACGAAAACTGTTCCTGAGGTTTGCCGTGAAGTCATCGCTGCCGATATTTTTGATATGATTCTTACTATGTATCAGCCTGCAAAGAAAAATGCTATTGATAAAGAACTTGCACTAGCAATTAAAAAAGATATGGGCACTATGTCTATGAAAACCGCACAGGGAGTTGCTAAAAAAGATATATCGAATGCTATTGCAACTGCTTTGGCTGACGGTAAAATATGCACTGTGCTAAAACAAATTCTTTCTGTGGAAGAACTTGATGCTTATTTAAAAGTGGCGAGGGAAAGCCAATATAATAAACATAGCAATCAAGTATCTATTGATACTTCTGTGTGCGGAGCTTGCGGTAAATGCCTGGTATGTCCACAGAATATAGAAATACAGGAAATTATGCGATGTGCAACCTATTACAAATCAAATGTTCAAGCTTGCAGTACTTATAGAGAAATTCCGGGCGCGGCTACTGTTGAAAACTGTATTAATTGCGGTCAGTGCGAAATTAATTGTCCTCGTAATTTACCCATCTGTCGTACGCTTGTGTCAGCGCATGAAAAGTGGAAATATATAGCATAATTCAAAAATTCTTTTTATTTATTATTTAGCCTTAATAACATTCTGTCAAATTTATAAGTCCATCCCGAAACACAAAATCCAAACTCTCAAGGAAATATGCGCTCGGGATGAACTTTTCCCTTTATGCGACAAGCACAAGAGTAATATTCAATTTTTTTACAAGAACGGTGTAAATTTATAACTGCTTACTATAAATTGTCCCTGCAATTGACACATTCTTCACATACTTTGACTTCAAGAGCATTAAATATTGCATAGATTGTCCGGCATTTTACTCCATCATCGCCATTCTCAATACGTGATAATGTTTTACGACTGACACCCGCTTTTTCCGCCAGGATTTCCTGTGATAAATTATATTTTCGTCGCAAGTTAAGAATTCTTGCAGCAAAGTTACATATTGTTTGCGATGAGTTGGTTGTTGCCCTCTTTTTATTTTTCATGATAGTTGCTCAATAATTTATCAAAAGAGTTATTAATTGTCTATCCCACACATGACACATTGGAACTCTAATAAGGTTGAAGGTTTAAAGTTTAAAGTTTAAAGTTAACACAACCCCGCCCTTTGGGCACCCCTCCTTATCAAGGAGGGGTGTTTATTGGAATACAGGATTGTTGGATTATTGGCAATTCCATCACTCCACCTTCCCACCTTCCCGCCTTCCCACTTTCCTTCAACTGCAAGCTGGAAGCTTGCTCTACTATATATACGCAAGCCGGAAGATTTTGTTGCAAAAGTTTATCAATTTTGCCGGTAATATAATACATTAGCACAATTTTTTTGCAACAAAAAGAGTTCTCTTGCGTATATATAATAAAGGGACATAATCACATAAAATAAAAAATATAATGAATAATCAGAAAAAAATTAAGGTTCTTATTGCTGAAGATGATTTCCTTGCCTGCGAGGAAATTTCACGTATCTTGAAAAAGAGAGGATATGAAATAGTCGGTACGGCATCTAACGGATTAGATGCACTCGACATGACTAATTCGCTGAAACCTGATGTTGTTCTTATGGATATAAAAATGCCGGAAGCAGACGAATTGGAATCGGCTCATAAAATGCAGAAATTGCAAATGGAGATTGCCAAACGCAAACAGACAGAGAAAGAGCTTCGGGAAACTGAAGAAAAATTTCGTACAATTGCAGATTATACTTACGACTGGGAATATTGGGTTTCTCCCGAAGGAAAATTCAATTATATTTCACCCTCATGTGAGAGAATAACAGAATACAGTCCAGATGAGTTTTTATGTAATCCGAAATTATTAATAAATATTGTTCATCCGGATGATGCAGCTATTGTAGAAAAGCATAAATGCAAGATTCTGGAAACAGGTAAAAGTGAACCTGTGGAATTTCGAATTATATCCAAAAATAAAAAAGAACGATGGATCAGTCATACATGCCAAATTGTTTATAATAAAGCCGGAGCTAATATCGGCATCAGGGGAAGTAATCGCGATATAACCGAACGCAAAAAAGGGGAGCTGATACTTTTAAAAATGCGGAGATTCGAAAGCATTGGTATTCTGGCAGGCGGCATTGCGCACGATTTCAACAATATTCTGATGGGAGTATTCGGCAATGTTTCAATTGCAAAAGATCAACTTTCCAAAGAGCATCCAAGTTTCAAGCATCTTGAAGCAGCTGAAAGATCTATGGACAAAACAGTTCGACTTACTAAACGGCTGCTTACTTTTGCGAAAGGCGGTTTACCAATCAAAGAGGACGTTTGCATTGACTTAATTATAGAGGACGTCGTGCGATTTGATCTTTTAAGAAGCAATGTTATACCGATTTTTAAACACACGGACAACTTATGGACAGCGAAAGTGGATAAAGGGCAGGTGCAACAGGTTTTCTCAAACCTGACATTAAATGCCAATCAGGCTATGCCCGATGGAGGAAATCTCTACATTACATTAGAAAATGCAAATGTCTCAGAAGGCGAAGTGTCAAATCTCAAAAAAGGAAAATATATCAAAATAACCGTGCGGGACGAGGGCACAGGCATAGATCAAAAACATCTCAGCCGGATATTCGATCCCTATTTCAGTACCAAACATATAGGCGGCGGACTGGGTTTGGCGACAACTTTTTCTATAATAAACAAACATAATGGTCACATAAGCATTGATTCGGAACTTGGAAAAGGAACAAGCATAACGCTCTTTCTTCCCGCTTCTGAATCACAATTCTGCCGAAAAACAAAACAACTTGCAGTGGAACATTCTAAAAGAGCAAACATTGCAAGAGTACTTGTGATGGATGATAATAAAATGCTCCTGATTGTTGCCACACAAATGCTTGAAAAAATAGGATATGAGGCTGAAATTGCATACGACGGTAAACAAGCAATTGATATGTACAGAAAGGCATTTAATGCCGGCAACAAATTTGATATTGTTATTATGGACCTTAGAATTCCAAATGGTATTGGTGGAAAGGAAGCTATTAAGACTGTATTGGAAATTGATGAAAAAGCCAGAGTAATTGTTTCCAGCGGCTATTCAGACGATCCGGTTATGGCAAATCATTCTGAATACGGTTTCAAAGGACTGCTTGCTAAACCATACACTATGAATCGGCTGCAGGAAACTTTGACTCAGGTTCTGATTTCTTGAAATCAGACATAATTTGTCGTATGTAAACAACGAATAACAATTCACCAATAACTGCGCCGATAACGCAGTTATTCCGCATCACCATTTAGAATGAACGGACTCCAGTAGAAAGGATGACTGAATTTTTTGGAGTTTTTCAGTCCGATTTTGGCATTTGATAAAGAAGTGACAGGATTCTGCTTTCTGTTTAGATTCTCGTAAAATTGCTTCATTAATTCATTAGTTCCTTTGTCATCTATGCTCCAGAGAGAAGCAACAACGTTTCTCGTGCCGGCATAGAAAAAAGCTCGGGCAAGTCCGGAAATAGATTCGTCATCACCAAGTTCAACTAATCCTGATTGACATGCACTTAAAACAACGATATCCGCGTTAAGTTTCAGGTCGAATATTTCGCTCATTTTAAGAAAACCATCGTTCTCTTTATCACCGTAGATTGATAGTACCAGACAAGGTTCCGCGAGCCCTTTAATTTGGCCCGGCAATATTCCATGAACAGCGAAATGAACATATTTATATTTATTCAGGTCACTGTTATCATTCATTTTCTTTAATATAGATTCGTTCGCGCGATTTTGGATGTAAGTGAATTGTTTGTTATTGCCGCCATAGAAAATATCCGCAATATCCTCAACTTCCACCTTTGTGGCAGGCAGAGGCGTTAGAGATATGTCCCCGTTACGCCCAACTTGCAATGATCGGGTTGCTATCCCGCTATATGTGTTATCGAGTGAAACAAGGACATTTGCAATTTCAGAAGAAGCTTTGTTTAGAAATGTCGATATTTTAGATTTTACCGCCTGCTTTTTTGTATAAAGAGGATCTC
>JAOZNZ010000001.1:0-2794 GCA_029933535.1 bacterium
ACCACTCACCACTCACTACTTGACTACTCACTATTTTTTTCATGCTATTTATAATCGAAAGTTTCTTTCAACCGTATATCCCTTGAAGAATTGCCTACCAATACATCAAATTCACCGGGTTCGGCAACCCACTCCTTTTTCTTTATATCGTAAAATGCTAATGCTGATTTATCAATTTTGAATGTAACAGTTTTACTTTCACCGGCTTTTAAACTAACCCGTGCAAACCCTTTAAGGGATTTCACCTCACGTTCAACACTGGCTTTCTTATCATGAATATATAATTGCACTATCTCATCTCCATCAACTTTACCTGTATTTTTAACAGTTACTTCCACTGTTATTTCTTCATTTTTACCAACAGAAGTATTACTTAATTTCAAATTGCTGAATTCAAATGTTGTGTAGGAAAATCCATGGCCAAACGGGAAAAGTGGTTTCACATTTTTTGTATCGTAATAACGATACCCAACAAAAATACCTTCTTCAAATACCGCTTTATCCTTTTCTTTGTTGTAAGAAGAATAAGCCGGGTTATCTTCATAATTTTCAGGAAATGTTACTGGCAGCTTTCCCGATGGGTTGTAATCACCAAATAATACATCTGAAATTGCATTGCCCGTTTCCTGTCCTAAATACCACATCTGCACTACTGCCGGTACTTTATTAATCCATTTTGTCATTGTTACGGGTGTACCACTATTTATAACAACTATTGTATTTTTATTTACTTTAATAACGGCATTTATTAACTCATCCTGGGCACCCGGTAAATCCATGCTTTCACGGTCGAACCCTTCGCCTTCCAATTCATTACTTAAACCGGCAAAAATGATTGCCACATCGGCTTTTTTTGCCAGTTCAACAGCTTTTTTATCATAAATATCTTTCTCTATTTCCAGTTCCCATTTTAAGGCTACACTGGCATTATTACCGGCTTCGCAATACTCAATTTTGATATCATATGCTTTCCCCTTTTCTACATCGATTTCTGTGGTTCTTAGTAACGGACCATGCATCCCCCAATTGTTAACAACGAGATGATTATTGATATAGAGATAACTGCCATCGTTGCTGTTGACCCCGATTTTAATCCGACCGGTTTTGGGAGCTATGAATTTGCCTGTCCATCGGGCGGAAAATTTATCAACATTTATTTTTTCATCGGGAGATTTTTGTTCCCAGTTGAAATCTATTTTCTCATCTATTCTTGTGACAACCGGTTCGCCGCTTACGTATTCATTATTGAAATATTCTGCTTTTAAACCATGTTCGCCTTCTTTTGCATCAGGCGGAATAAGATATTTTGATTCAATTACCGGCAGGTCTTTTGGCGATATTGCTGTTCCTTCATTGTAAAGCAGTGTAACATTTTTTCCTAATTTTTCTTTCAGCCCATCAAGAGGCGAGACAGAATAAAAGGGTATTACTTCGGAACTGCCACCTCCACCAATTCGATTTACATTGGCATTGGGCCCAATAACCGCAATGGTTTTTATTTTGTTTTTATCCAGGGGCAAAATCCTGTTATTGTTTTTTAACAGGACTATTGCTTCATGAGCTGCCTGTGCAGCCAATTTTTGATGTTTAGTTGTATTAAGTTCACCTTTTGGCAAAGATTTTTTATCATCAAAAATTCCCATTTTAGAATAGACGGTTAAAACATTAATCACTTTATCGTCAATTTCTGCTTCACTCAATTTGCCGTTTTTTACTGCCTGTACTAATTTATCATCGAAATATTTTGGAATACCGGGCATTTCCAAATCCAACCCCGCTTTTGCCGCTGGTACAGTAGAATGAGTTGCATCCCAATCTGACATCACAAAGCCCTCAAACCCCCATTCATTTTTTAAAATATCCGTTAGCAGATATTTATTTTCAGTACAATGCTCGCCTCGAAAAAGATTATAAGCTGCCATAATCGTCATGGGTTGTGTCTCTTTAACAATCATTTCGAAAGGCAGTAAATAGATCTCCCGCAATGCTCTTTCATCAACTTCAGCATTGTAAGTTGAACGGGATGTTTCCTGATTATTCAAGGCATAATGTTTTAATGAAGTTGCTACTCGTAACGATTGTACACCTCTGACAAAATTTATTCCCATTCTGCCGGAAAGGAAAGGGTCTTCAGAATAACTCTCAAAATTTCGGCCACCCAGTGGATTACGATGAATATTAACACAAGGACCAAGCAAAATATCCGCTTTTTTTGCTCTTGCCTCTTTCCCTATTGCTATTCCAATTTCATTGATTAGTTTTTCATTCCATGTTGCTGCCATTGCCACTCCGACCGGAAAAGCGGTACCTGGTTTACCGCCCACTCCATTGGGACCATTAAGCATATTAATGGGAGAAATTCCCAAACGCGGAACACCATTTGCCCGCATTCCATCCAGCCCGCCGAGTAATTTTACTTTTTCTTCCAATGATAGTTTGGAAGTTAAATCGGCGGCCCGTTCGCGGTCAGATAAATCTTGTTGTTTATATTTTTCATTGGTAGTGCAAGATGTATAAATCAGCATAATTACCACAATGAAAATACTCTTTAGAATAATTTTTTTCATATTTAAAGATTATTAGATGAATATGCATAATTATTATTTTAGATCTACTTAACACGGATTAAAAATTATAGTCAATTAAGGGAACTGTTGTCAATATGCCGTGCCGGGGTTCGATTAGTGTTTGGCACGACTTAGGAAATTATTTTGCGGTAACAAAAAATTTATAGTTGCCGAAATACGGCAATTTAATTAGGATGATTTCGCCCGAAGCTCAAAATAGTAATACA